>JAYTXB010000972.1:0-1153 GCA_043743205.1 Schlesneria sp. | reverse complement strand
AGCGAAGCGGCCTTCTCGGAAAGCTGTTCGACAGACTTCAAAAACCGCAGCCGAATCTTCTCGGGCAACTTCGAGAACTGATTGAGAAAGTGGCTGTTCATGGCACCGTGACAACGCTCGATCGCCGTCGTCATGCGCTTCACGAGTTGCTCGGTCGTTGGCTCGATCCGTGAAGCAGTATCGCGCGGTGGCGTCGCCGCATCTTCACGGAACGGCGCGTAACTACTCGACGCATTGACGGGTGTCTCTCCCGCAGAGAGAGCTGCCGACTGACGCCCGTCGTTGTCGATCGTCGCGACAGAGCCGTTCGCTCGACGTGGCGCATCGGCATCGAATGGTGCGGCTTCACCGACGAGCGTCAGCTCGGCGGGGGCGAGGTTGAAATCGTCGTCACTCGCCGTTTCACTCAGGTCTTCACCGCGTTGAGCACGTCGCCACGCCTTCATCTCTGCGACACCCGCCTGAACGTCCTGCGCCCACTGAAGGCACTCTGATGCGTCATCCCAATTGAGCGATGAGTAGAAGTGTGACCACTTCAACGCCGGATAGTTCTCTGAGACATCTCCAAACGTTTCCCAGACACGCCGACGTTGATAAACCTGATCGGCACTGAGTCCAACGAGGATCCCGAAGTCCGCATCGGTGCGTCCCTTGGCAAATCGCTTCGTCCACAATGCGGCACACTCGCCGACCTCCCAATTGCAATGACTGAGGGCCGATTGAGCACGTGAGATCAATGACGATTCGCTGTCTTCGCGAGCAGCGGCGAGAGCTTGAACCATTGGAGTAGCATCCTGAGTAGCAGAGGAACGGGAAGAGTCTGACTGAAAAAATCACGCCCCGTCCGTGGATGCGAGGGCGGGATCGTATCCGTGTCGCACGTACCTCGCTACCGACGCTGGTCATCGGAAATCCGGTCACGAGTTCATACCCCCTCGCGCGATGTCAACGACGGACTTTCCGTGGAGAATTGCCTCATCTGTAAGATCGTTAGTCAATCGGCAGGACGTTGTAGCCCTGTTGCTCCGCGACAGGGCTACTTCGTTCGACCACATTGCGGCGGCGATCGGCTGCGCGATCAAAGTCGGGGTGATCGAGGTCGTTCGCCTTCTTCCCTTTTTCGGGAATCACAGGCGCGACGTGTTCGGCGGTC
>JAYTXB010000971.1:0-2503 GCA_043743205.1 Schlesneria sp. | reverse complement strand
GACATCCCCCAGATCGACCACCCTTTGACTCGTAAAAGGGGCTACTTGCTGCACATTGTTGTAGCCCCACAACAGCAGCGATTGCTCACGAATGGCGCGAGGTCCAAATCGAGTCCCGCTGCGATAGGACACCGACCCGTCATAGGGAACACCCAGAATCGCCACGTCCGCACCTGTCGCATCTGCCGCAAACGGGACTCGCCCAAACGTCGCGATCCCCGCATAAGGCTGAGCCGCGAAGACGGGTTTAAGTGTTGAAGCAGCCGCAGCGGGATTCACGGAAGGATTCATGGTGCGGTGGTCTCGAAGTCAATCGGTTGGTGTCTTGTCCAAGTCAGAGGCATCTTGGAGTTGGCAGACACTAACGACCCCGGCGAGTTGAATCACGCGCGTCTACTACTTTTCTGGACGCTGGATCGTGGCAGACTGCTCATTAGCAGCGGACTCGATTGCGAATGTGATGACGCCGGATTCTGGCACGACGTTGTCGTTGACTCGCGTCACGAACGTGGCGAAGTCGGGTTCGTCGTTGATGCGTTCGCGGTTGTTGCCGTTGTGTTCGCGGACCTTGAGTCTGAGCGTCTGGCCGGCGCGCGCTTCGATGACACGGCCAACCAACTTGTTGGTCTCTTTCAATCCGCTACCGCCCATGCGGATTTCATACGGGACGTACAATGCATGAGCCTCGCCGGGGCCCAGGCCGCCGGATCGCGCACCTGAGACCCACGCATGATCCCAAGATTCATGGCCAATGCGGACGGCGACCTTCGCTCCCGTTTCGTCGGTGATCGTGAAGTCGTCGGGCATCGGGTGCGACGAGTTCATCCACGTTGTCTCCACTTGCTGCTTGCCCTCGTTGCGCACGAAGAGTCGCAGTCGCACTCGCTCCCCGAGTTGATACGTCTCCTTCTTTGGCGAGAGATACGCACCGAGCGACAACCCCTCCGCATCCGGCTGGCCCCACGCGACCAACTTCGGATCGATTTTCTCATCGGCAAGCTTCGTGTTGCGGATCGTGAAGCCGACGAAGCCGTCATGCCCGATCGCCGGGATGTACAACTCGATCCACCAGTAGTTCCGAACGATCAGCGTCTCGTGTTGATCGCTAGTCCGAACTTGGAAGTAAGACCCCTTCGGCAATCGACGACTCTCGGCGATGGCTTTGAACGCGGCGACCTCTTGCTGATTGATCCGGTCGGGATCGACCTCCCACTTGCTCCGCTTGATCGCCTCAACCGCTTCGTCTTCCGTCAGTGGCGGCTGATCCTGCCCGATCGCAAGCTGTTTGTTCTCCGCGTTGAAGTCCCGCACGGCAACAGCAAGTGAGATGCTCTCGTCAACTGGCAGAGCCGGTGGAGCAAGGTCGCCGCGAATGCGCTGAATGCCGCTGCATTTCTCGCCGTTGTTGCCGAACATCACGATCACGGTGTGACCGTCCCCCGTGCCGATCTCGTAGCGAGGATTCTTGGCGTACGGTGTTCGTTGCGGCTTCAAGTCCTGCTGCTTGGCGATCTCCAAGAACTGCTTCTCGGTCATGTCGAGCGACAAGCCATGCAGCTTCGGATACGGCTTGAGGAAGTCGAGGCCCTTTATTGGCAAGCGACTTCGCTCGCCAGCGTTTTCGTCCGGTGCGTTACTTGGCACCGGTTGCGCTATCGCACCGTCCGGCGCGGCGAGCATGAAATCTCGGTCTCCGCTGGTGAGTTCGCCGGTCCATTCGCCTTCATGCGCCTCCATCGTGTGAGTGTCGCTCCATTTGCATCGCAGCGAGTATTTGCCGGGCGCGAGATGGAATGCGGCGACACTCGGTTCGGAGATACCACTTTTCACCTCGTCGAAGCGAACCGAAAGCTCCTTGACCATTACGGCGTGGCCATCGGCTAGCAACAGTAAATGGTTGAACACGAGAAGCGAGTCGAATTGAGCAATGTTCCCGCTGTGTTCCTTGCCATCCTTGTCAATCGCCACCACATTGAGCCCATTGTCCGTCCGAGAACACTGCGAGAATTTCACATCAGCGTTGCTGCGATTGCGGACCCACAGTTCGACCTTCACACTGCCGCCGATGCGCCACCGAGCGTCTTTGGCCACCCGCATCCCAAGTACCAACAAGCCTTCCTCGCGACTCAGCCACGACATTGGTCCCATGGGAGTTTCCCTCGGACGCAGCTGATCCTCACTGTTCAGCAACTGGCAGTGGATGCCGCATTTCGTGTAAGCCTCATCAGGAAGTTTCGCGAGCTGCGGTCCGGCGATCGGGGCCAGTGTCACTTTGGCCGACCAAGCTTCATCAATTTGTCGCTCGAGCGCCAGGATCGCCGGATGTTTCTGACCGAGCGTTTTCGACTGCTCAGCGATTTCCGCTCTGAGTTCAGTCACCTTCTGATCCAGTTCGGCGATCTGCTGCTTCGCTTCCTTCTTCGACGGCATACCGTCCACGCCTGCGGCGGGCTTCGCGGTTGCACCGACATTCGATGTCGCAGATACCTGCGGTGGCCTTGGT
>JAYTXB010000970.1:0-4098 GCA_043743205.1 Schlesneria sp. | reverse complement strand
CGACCGGCGAGACAGCGAGAGATCATTCAACGACATCACAGAACCCTTGCAAGAATTGAGCGAGTTTGACGATTAGTTTGTCTATCGGACGCACGGCGGAAAAACTCCAATGGCGAATTGCACGCGAATCAACCGAAGCCGAAAGCGGCTTGAGCGAGGTTGCTGGTACGTGGAGAACAGTGAAATCAGGGGCGTCTGTTTGTTGTCCGAGACGGGCAGGTTACAAATTGGCCTCACGAGTCTCCCTTCTCAGGCCGTTTCACCATGTCGAGTCCCACCGAGCATTTGAGTCGTCTGGCGCTGACCGAGCGGCAGCGCGACGTGTTTGAGTTTTTGCGAGAGATGATCGTGTCGCGCGGATACGGACCGACGGTGCGCGAGATCGGACTGCACTTCAAGATCGGTTCGCCGAACGGCGTGATGTGTCACTTGAAGGCCCTGGAGAAGAAGGGACTTATTAAGCGCGAAGCCGGAATGTCGCGCGCGATTCAGCTCACCGAGCCGCCGCAACCGCAAGCCGCGCTGCCGCTGATCGGGCACCTCACCGTTGGTCAACCATTGGAGTTGTTGCCGGAGCCAACGACGCGGATCGAGTTTGCTGGCCTGTTCGCGTCGAAGTCGCATTGCTGCATTCGCGTCGCTGGCCACGGCTTGCTCGACGATCACGTTGCCGAAGGGGACTATCTCGCGGTGCGTCGGCAGGCCGATTGCCGTGATGGCGAACTGGTGCTGGCGGTTGTCGAGGGGACGAAGACGATCGTCAAGCGTTACTACCGCGAGTCACGCCGTGTTCGTTTGGAGTCACTCAATCGGAGCCTGCCGCCCGTGTTCGCTGACAAGGTCTCGATCATTGGCTTGGTGGTCGGCGTGCTGCGCCAGTATTGAAGCGGGTTGAATGAACTGACTATGCCTTGAGCGAGCACCCGTGAGACATTTGCGTCGTTTGACCGCGTGAGCAAGGCGATTCCCTCGCTTACGTTTGGAACTGATGAGGGTGCCGGGCCAATGCAGCGTCACGATTCGCTCGTGACCACGCTCTGCACCGCAGCGAGAACTTCCTCGTGCAAGTGGCCGTTCGTCACGATCACGCCTCGATTTTTCAACAGCGTTTGGCCACAAGTGAAGTCGAGCTGTTTGCCGTTGAGATCGGTCACACGGCCGCCAGCCTCTTCCACCAAGATCACTCCACCGGCGTGATCCCAGATTCGCTCGAAGTAGCCAGCGCGAGTCGGCAGCCGCAGGTAAGCTGCGACTCGACCTTGCGCGACGGTCGCATACTTGGCTTGGCTGTCCATCCGTACGGCGGGAGCAGTGATGCCGAGCAGGCTGGCAATCTTGATCGAGTCATCGTGGGCACTGTGCCCCGATTCGACCGACTCGCAAAATCGGGCCAGCTTCGGATCAGCGACATCGGAGACGCAGATTGGCCACGGTGCAGCGTCTCCTTCGAGTGGCAACATGAACGCACCGTGGCCTCGCACCGCATAGCACAGTACATCGAGCGACTCGTCATTACGGGCGGAAACAGCCAAGTTCGGGCAGCCCAGCACGCCGAGTTCAATCCGGCCGTTCACGATCAGCGCGAGCGAGACGGCGTACTGGCCCTTTCTGAGAAAGCCCTTAGTCCCGTCAATCGGATCGAGCGTCCAGAATCGGGACGAGTAGTTCGTGGCGTTACCGCGATCAATCCATTGCAACACATCATCGGGCGTCGCACGGATTCCAAGGCGTCTCACCTCACCGAGAACGCCGCTCAGGAAGCCCGCGTTCTCGGACTGACGAAGCGCGGCCGAGTCTTCCTCCGCGATGATGGGGTCGCGTGGAAAGGCTTCACCAATCACACGACAGACCAACGCTTGGCTCCCAAAGTCGGCGATCGTCACCGGGCTGTTGTCCTTTTTGTCGAGGACATCCGGCGTGATCGTTTGCTGCACCGCTCGACACAAGTGCGAAGCCTCACGGACGGCGGTCAGGGCGGCTTGAAGTTCGGCAGCGTAGGCGTGCATGAGCAGGTTGGGTCCGGAGTGAAGAAGATGGGAATCGAGAGCGTGCGTGCGAAGTTTGAAACAAGACCGCGCGACACAGGACGGGCACGAAGTCCATTCGGAGAGATTGTTTTTGGCGGCCGCTCAAGTGGATACGGGCGGATCGTCGGGTGGGGGAGTCAATGCCTTCTCGAGTTCCGTCAGCAGCAATTCAATTTTGAACGGCTTATAGAGCGCCAACTTGAAGCCCATTTGCCGCGCATTGACCATCCGGTGGGCACCGTCGTAGCCGAAGCCTTTCATGATGATGACCGGCAGATGCGGGTGAATGCTGCGAATTTGAGTCAGGGCGGTGATGAGGTGCATGTCGGTCATCTCGGCGTCGAACAGGACGACATCGTAATGAAAGCTGCGGATCATCTGGAGTGCGTCTTCGCCCGAGTCGGTCGCTTCCACTTCGCAGTCGTACCGTGCGAGTAATTCATGAGCGGCTTGTCTCACCGGTTCTTCGGCATCCGCCACGAGAACTCGTTTGTACTTGAGCTTCGGTCGTGAGATGACTTGTTGCGATTGTGCGGGACTGGTGGCGTTCGGTGCCACCTTCTCGCCAATGCCGTGAATCAGTTGCCGGATTTTGCGAGTCTGCTTCAGCATCCGCTGCAACCGAGCGACCGCCTCGGGATCGAAGCCGACATATTTGTTTTGAAGCCACGCGATGTCACTGAGAATTTCATCGACGGGCTTGGCGGCGTCGCGAAGCAGCACGTTGCAACTCTCCGACGCGATGGCCACCCGCTCGAAGACGAGTAGTTCGAGCGTGTTCAGAGCCAGAGCCAAGTCACGGCAGAACAACTCCAAGAATTGTTGGTCCTGCTCAGAAAAAGCGTTGGGCTGAGTACTCTCAACATTGAACGTTCCCAACACGCGCTCGTGGTGGGTGAGCGGAACCGTGAGCGAACTGCGTGCGCCTGCCGCACCCTGCAAATACAGGTCATCATGTTGCGTGTCACGGCAGAGGTAACTCTTCCCCTCCGCCGCGACGAAGCCGGTCACGCCGTTGTCTTGTGGCTTGGCAAAAAGCTCGCGTCCGGCCGCTTCTGCGGTCATGCCGACGTTCAACAGTGGCTCAAGTCGGTTGGTTCGTTCGTTGAGCAACCGGACCTCGATGGTCTCGAAATGCAGAACATCTTGCGTGTGAACGATGATTCGTTCTTTGAGCAGTTCCTTCCGATCAGCGACCGACAGCGAGGCCAAGTCTTCGGGAGACAGGTCGCCCAAATCTTGGCCAGCCTGATGAATGGCCGTGAGCTTCTCACCCTGAAGTTGTTCGGCCGAGATGTCTCGCACCGTGACCACGAGCAGTGACGGATACTCGGCGTTCGTGGCATAGATCGGAGCAGCGAGGACATCGAGGTACGTCCGATCGCCGACGCGGTAAGTCGTACGAGCGATTGAACCAACGCCCAAGGCGGTGTGGAACGGAGAAAAGTCCGGCCCGACGATCTGCGGTGCGCCAAAGGCGTCATGAAAACTGAGCCCGATTGGCGACTCTTGTCCCGGAGCGTTACGGCCGGTTTGTTCGATGAGCCGGTCATTGCACCAGCGAATATGCAGCGTCGCATCCAAGACGGCGACACCTTCGGGCAGGTGCTTGAGCACGTTCTCGAAGGCGAGTAGGGCGGGGAGACGACGGACGGAATCGCCGAGCATGACCGCGCCAGCGAACTCATCCGCCGCAGGAGTCGGCTCGGTTGGCCAACCTTCTTCGATAGTCGTGCTGATGCTGCACGACAACAATTCGATGGACTTCAGCAGTGATCGGCCAGCCTCTTCGTCGGCACCGAGTACAAGAATCCGTGGGGGTTGGGACACCGAACTTCGCACTCCCGGTAGGCAATTGAAACTTCAGCGATACGCTTCAATCACAGGTCTCGAACGCGGCGCGAGTATAGGTGGCAATGCAGAGTCGGGCAACCGGAATGCCTCACGCACGGCACATCGACCCGCAGCGTGAGTTTAGAAGTTGCGCTATTTGAGGATTGAAGTCGTCTTCGCCCCAAGGGGGCCTCGGAGACCAGCCCAGGGCCAGCGAACACCGTGAGCGCCGCCCTGG
>JAYTXB010000969.1:0-2069 GCA_043743205.1 Schlesneria sp. | reverse complement strand
AAGTACGTGATTTGTGGCATCTTCAGCGCGATCCATTTCACACCGAAAGACGATGCGGCGGGGAAGGATCGCGCGGCGGGATCGGGAGGCGGTGGAGGTGGATTTGGCGGCGATCCGTTGGGTGAACCGCGCGCGGGGTTTGATCCGTCGTCATCCACGCCGACTCCCACTCCAGTGCCGATCGCGCGGCTGGTGCGCGCCGGTTCACCGTTCGCGTATGTGAGCCTCACGGAACTCAAGGGATCGCGAAAGTTCGAGCTGCGTTACGTCGATCTGGCAGAGAACAACGTCTTGTTTGGAACAGCCTTCGAGGTGTCGTGCCGCGACCCGCTGGAGACGATTCAGATCACCGTCCCGCTGCCTCCACTGCCGATTCCGCACGAAGGAGTCTATGTGCTGGAACTGCTTTGCGAAGGTGAACTCCTCGGCTCACATCGTGTGCTGGCACGGTCGCAGACCAAGCCATAAGCAAGCCCAGTCGCGAGTGAAACTGAGGTGTCGCGCCGGCGTTTCCAACGCGAGTCCGTGTGTTGCCGTAGGCATCGCCGAGACGGACGGGGTTGCCTAGCCTCCTATAAAGGAGGCGTCCGGTGGTTGTATACCTCTCGCGGCCTAGCGTGAGACGTTGCGCCGCAACGCCAACGGCGTGCGTGCGATCAATGGTCACGGTTCGCCCGCACCCACGTCGTTGGCGCCGAGGCTGCACGTGAAAGTGTCTCATTTCCGGCCGTGCGAGGCCCAAGTAAAAGTTCAAAGGAACATGAAATGCAAATGAACGGTCGATGGCGACAGAACGTGATGGTGGTCTTAGCGGGGAGTGCGTTGGTGGTCAGCGCCGTGAGTTGGTCTCAGCGTCATGAAGCAGTTGCGGTTCCGCCGCTGCCCAATGCGCAAGACTTGTCTGTCGCGTTTCGTTCGGCGGCGGCGGAAGCGCTGCCGAGTATCGTTTCCATCGTGACGACGATCAAAGCGAAGCAAGTTGCGGGACGTGGCCAGCCGATGCTGGAGGATGACATTCCCGCTCCGCTCCGCCAGTTCTTCCAAGACGACCCACGTCTGGGTGAGATGTTCAAAAATAAAGGGCGACCGCGCACGACCCCTCAACAACACGGCCAAGGTTCCGGGTTCATCATTGATGCGTCGGGTGTCATCCTCACCAACAACCACGTTGTGAAGGGGGCCGATGAAGTCAAGGTGCTGCTGCACGACGGGCGCGAGTTCATCGCCAAAGAAGTGAAAACCGATCCTCGCACTGACGTGGCCATCTTGCGGATCGACGCCGCCGATTTGAAGGCGATCAAATTGGGCGACAGTCACGCGATGCAAGTGGGTGACTGGGTGCTAGCGATCGGCAGTCCGTTCGGTTTGGACATGTCCGTCACGGCCGGGATCATCAGCGCGAAAGGCCGCAACAACAAGATCACTGATCGCGCCGATTTCTTGCAGACGGATGCGGCGATCAATCCCGGTAACAGTGGTGGCCCGCTCATCAATCTGCGTGGCGAGGTCATCGGGATCAACACGGCCATCGCGACGGAAAGTGGCGGTTACGACGGGATCGGTTTCGCCATTCCGACTCACATTGCGGGCTGGGTCAGCCAGCAATTGATGACGACGGGCGAGGTCAAACGCGGCTACATCGGCACACAGATTCAACCGGTCGATGCGACCATTGCCAAGCAGCTCAACGTCAAGGTGCGCGAAGGCTCGTTGGTCCGGTCGGTCATGCCGAACTCGCCCGCAGACAAAGCGGGTGTCGAGCCGGGGGATGTGATTCTCAAATTGAACGGCCAGCCCATCAGTGACCCCGCTAGCTTGCAGGGCGTCGTCGAACAACTGACGGTCGGTAAGAGCTATCCGCTGGAGATTCTTCGCGAACGAAAGAAGCAGACGCTGACGACAACGATCGAGGCGATGCCGAAAAATTTCACCGTGGCGGAGAACAGCGAAGAGGTAGATGAACCGAGTGACTCGAAGTTCGACAAGCTCGGTTTGGATGTCCGGACGCTGACGAAAGACCTCGCCAAACAACTCGGCACGACGGCGACGGCGGGCGTCGTGATCGCGGG
>JAYTXB010000968.1:0-1052 GCA_043743205.1 Schlesneria sp. | reverse complement strand
TCAGGGCACACATTTCCGACTTTCCGTATCCCAGGGCGGCGCTCACGTTGTTCGCTAGCCTTGGGCTGATCTCCGAGGCCCCGTTGGGGCGAAGACAACTTCAATCCTCAAATCACGCAACTTCTAAACACACGCTTCGGGTTACTTTTTCAACGGGCTGTTATACGTCGCGGGGTGGAAAATGAGGCACTGGCGAGCCGCATGCCGTCAGGCTGCGGGTTCTTGATCGCCGCACGAAACCCGTGGCCTCACGGCACACGGCTCGCTTAAAATATCTCACTCATGGCCGTGGGATGTATAGATCGCGGCTGCGACTACTTCGCCAACCGGTCGTAGAAACGCAGGAAGCCGCTTTCGATGAGCGGCAGGTCTTGGCCGAAGGCGTCACGAAAATCGTGGAGGCGATCGTCGGCGGTTTAGGGTTGAAGTGAGTCGCGGGTGGTGATCGCTTTCAGGTCGCGGGCGAGCGGTGGGAAGTATGGTCTCAAACGGGTGCGTTCCGAGGACTCCTCGCACTCGATGACGACGGCGAGCCTGCCGTGCTGGGCGATTCATGGTTACGTGTTTTGCAGCGTGAGCGCGATGGCGCGACTTAAAAGTCGTCGAGCATCTCACCATCGGCGCGGTGGGCCAGATTGCGGAGGACGCGCGCGTCGAGGGCATGACCGAGAAACTTCACGTGGCCGTCGGCGAACACGGTTTGGAAGCCACCCATGTGCATACTGCTGAAGCCGCCGACGAATTCGCGGCCATCGCTCGGCTCGTTCGGTGGCTTCCGAGCATGATATGAAAAGTGACTCGGATGGGGCCGATAGCTCGCGTCGGAGTTGATCTCGCTCCCCGGCAATCGCTCGACGACATTGCGCAGCGTGGCGCGCGTCCCCGACATCCAGCCGAGGTCCGTTCCCTGCTGCGAGATCACTTCGCCGACGAGCATCGTTGACGAACCGCCATCGGTGATCTGGTCGTGCCGGATGGAACTGTTGAGGAACAGCACGCCATTCTGCTTCACGTCGATCGGCGTCTCGAAATCGTTGTGGACGCCGCTGTAG
>JAYTXB010000967.1:0-10052 GCA_043743205.1 Schlesneria sp. | reverse complement strand
CCAAACGACCATTCGTTCGGCCGTGGGATGACCGACCGCTCCAACTCGTGCAGGGAACGGTGCAGTATCAGCAGCCCAGCCAAGAGATTTCTCTGGCCTCGTCGCTCCCGTACTTCCGATCGCTGGCGATGGAGATTCAACCGCAAGAGCAGCGACTGGCATTCGAGTCACTCGCGGACGGCTCGTTCGTATGGCTGGCCCCTCTGCGCAGTAGCCCGCGCGGTCAAGGCGAAGGCTATGCCTCAGCCGACTTCCTTGGGCATCAGGTCGCGATTATCAACCAGGGTGTCCTGCATCTGTTTTCACCCGTGGAGCGACGCCTGCTCTGGTCGAAGCCGCTGGATGGTTCGGGTGAAGGTGGCCCGTTCTGGCGACAAGCCTCGCGCCCACAACCGCAAACGATGCTGCACAACGCCAGCCGCGACTCGGGCCGCTCGATGTCACTGCTGCAATCGGCTCAACACCGGGGACGACTCGCGGTGACTCAACCGAATTATCTGTGCCTCTATGGCCGCCGTTCGATCACCGTGCTCGACCCACGTACCGGTCAGGAACTCTGGCGAAAAGATGGCTTGCCGCAGTACTCGCAAGTGGTGGGAACTCGCGACGCCATCTTCATTGTCCCTCAAGATCAGGACCAGGCGCAGGCACATCAGGCACTCGATGGCCGATTGCTGAAGTCCGATGGTCTGGGAAATTTGATCGCGAGTGCCTTACTCGTGCGAGACAATTCTCTGCTCGTGCTGGAATCGGGATCGTCATTTCTGAAGACAGGCCGGAAGTCACTGTTGAGATTGGTCAACCCGCTGACCAAGCAGGTGACTTGGAAGATCGAATTCCCGCCGCAAGCATTCGTCTCACCGCTGGACGATGACGAACTGCTCGTCGTTCCAAAGGATGGCAAAAGCCCTCCCGAACGAGTTGAAGCATCAACCGGACGCCGCTCGCCACTCGAGCCACTTCCAGCAAATGCGCTCTCGAAACACGGAGGCGACATCTTCGCCCTAGCCGATGACGACCACATCTATCTGCTCGTCAACGGACGTGACAACAGCGGCGTTCATTACTTCGGAGACAACCTGCTGTCGATCCGCGTGCATGGCGTCGTCTATGCGTGGAATCGATCCGATGGCAAGTTGGCTTGGCAACAGGAAGTGAAGAACCAGCATCTCGTCGTCGATCGCTTCCGCTCCACACCCGTGATGCTGTTCGTCTCCCGCAGTTGGAAGCAAAAGGGGAACCTGAACTACAGCACGCTCAGTATCCACGCGATCCACAAACAGTCGGGCAAGACCCTCCATAGCTCGACAACTCCCACGATGTATGGCGGCGGCTTCCACAGCATCCAAGTCAACCCGAGCGAACCGTCGATTGAACTCAAGTCGCACAACATGCGGATGCGGTTGGTCCCGGCGAATGACGCGGCCGCCGCCCCTCCCGACGCTCCGGCGACCGCCCCGGTGAATGAGTAGCGATCGATACTTCAATCACTCCCCCACTACACGGTGCCAACTGCACCCCGCAGCGATTGGCTGGCATCGCTTCGCGATTGAAGCACACTCAATCCTGACCACCCACGAGCGACTTCACGTGACAAGCTCTCGCAGTCCACTTGAGACTTTCACATGCCATCCTTCGCCGCCGTTCTGATCCTGTTGACTGCAATCGGCCAAGCCGATGTCGGTAGCAATTCAACGCGTCCCGCCACGGCGTTTCAAACCGGGCCGCGATTCCAGACCGAGATCGACCGACCACTATCGGCCTCGTGGGCGAACGTCGAACTGCGCGACTTGTTGAGGAAGATCGGTGATGATCGCCGAGTCGCGATCCTGCTCGACCGGCGAGTCGATCCGACAGTCCAGTTGCCGCTCAACCTGACGAACAGTTCGTTGCGCGAGGGCGTGCGCGACCTGGCCCGACTGATCGGAGCCGACATCAGCGTTGCCGAGCCGATTCTCTTCGTTGGACCGCCATCCGCCACTCGACGATTGCGGACGCTGATCGAGTTGCGGTCGAGCGAATTGAAAGCTCCTGAGTCCCCCATTCCCGAGAAACGACAGGCTGAGCTGGCCGCGCGACACACCGTCACCTGGCAGGATTTGGACTCACCGACCGAGATCGTGCAGCGCATCGCGGATCGTTACCGGCTGACAATCCGCAATCTCGACCTGCTCCCGCACGACCTGTGGGTGGCCAACAAGCTGCCGAGCGTCACCGCCGCGGAAGCGCTGTCGCTCATCCTCATTCAATTCGATCTGACTTTCTCCTGGACCGGCGTCAAGAAAGGAGGGGCGGGGCAGGGGATCGAGTTGGTCTCGGCACCGGAACGACTGCTCATCGAGAAGCGTCACCGCGTGAAGGGCCGTCCTGCGGCGGAGGCTCTCAAACTCCTGAAGCAAAACCGACCGGAGCTGGATGTAAAGCTGGACGGTTCCGATCTCGTGGTGCGTGGCCTGCTGGAGGAACACGAGTCCATCGCCGCGCTGTTCGGTGGCTCAGCCACGAAGAAGCCCGACGCCACCGCTGGCGTCAAACCGATCAAGCAGCGTCTGTTCACGCTCAAGATTGACCGAGTCCCCGCTCGCGTCCTGATGCAGAAGCTGGAAGAGTCCGAGATCACCTTCGAGTACAACGCCGAACAACTCGCCGCCGCCGGCATCGACCTCGACCAGCCGATCAAACTCGAAGTCGAAAAAGCCTCCGCCGCCGACTTCTTCAAAGCGGTCTTCGACCCCCTGCGCCTGACCGCCGAAATCGACAATCTGACGGTCAGGCTCAAGCCGAAGCTGTAGAACTTTGGAACAGAAGGGGTCGTGCGGCGTTACTTCTTATCGACACGCCGACCTGACACCCGGCTCCGGCCCGATGGCTTTCCAAGCCACTCTTGCGCATACGACTTTCGGTCTGGACTGAAGACCAAAATGTCGTAGTCGTTGCTCGCAGGGTAATGCATGATCACTCGGTTTTCGTCGAAAGCCATCCATGTTGGCTTCGTGTCAGAGTAACTCAAAGTCGTCGTCCCATCGGCCTTGAATGTGAGAGTGTTCGGACCGCCTTCCGGAGAACTCCACTTCGTATTGGCAATCGCACGGGTCAGGCTTTCTCGCCCCGCAATCAATTTGGAGGCTGGATCATTCGCAGGAGCGAGGGCAAGGCTGAGCGAGTTCTCCTTGAACGCCTCCAATTCAGTCAGCACGGATTTGGCGGCTGCGAAATCCTTCTTGCTGCGGTAATTCTCCGCAGCCTTTGAAAACGCCTCCTCGCACTTCTTCTTAGCGACTGCGGACTTCGTCAGATATTCGTTCAAGGCGGACTTCATAACCGACGAAGTGGGCAGCCGAGTCGTGTCGATCTCGAACGCTTTCTTTTCCTCAGTCAACTGCTCAATAAGCTTAATCTGTTGATCAACCTTGAGTTTCGAGTTTTGCTCCAGCTTCTTCTGCTCGACGGCAAACGCAGCCAGCAACTTCTCGTTGGCCTTCTCGGCACCAGACTGGAACTCTTCCTTGGCGCGTTTCAGTTCAGCCGTAATCAGTTCGTTGGCGTCTGGCTTAGGAGGATCCTGAGCGACGACTTCTGACAGACAGAGTGCGAACGCGATGAACAGGGCCAGTTGTAGACGAACCATTCCGTTTCTCCTCCAGCGGCTGTTGTGCCACCAAACAGATCGTGACGCCGCACCGAAGTGACGTTTGTTTTCCGCAGTACCTGCACGTCAGGCTGTGCCTGATAATTACTTGTCAATCTCGTTCGGAGGAGTCAGGCACCGCCTGAACTTCTCAACTACTGCTTGGTCTTAAACACGAGCAGATACGGAACGGCGGATCGACCATCTGCATCCTTGAAATTCCCGAATTTCACGCTGTTTACCCAGATGGCATACGTCTTCCCCGGCTCGAGTTTGACTGGCAGCACGCAGGTCCGCTTGTTCGCGAGGTATCTTGGCTTGCCATCCCCTGTCGGAAAGCTCTCCTTGGAATGGGTGCCCCATGACCAAGACTCGTCCTTCATTTCTTTGCTGAAGGTGACCTCAATCGCAGCCAGCTTCGGGTCCACCTCGTCCGTTCCAGCTTCAGGAACCGTCTTCACGACAACCGGAGGAACGGATTCCAGAGTGGCCTCATCGGCCTGCGCGGCGACGCCGATGAGGCCAACAAGTAGAGCAACGAAAACAACCGTCCCACGCGTCATGATTCTTCTCCTCGATTGCACAGCCGAACAGCAGCATACGCCGCATCACAGCGGCATTCTTTTGCGGCAGTCTTGCGGTCAAGTTCCGAATCCGCAAGCGGCACCTTCGGGATTGCCCATCGAAGCGGCGTGCTATCCCGAAAGACATCGGGAAGGAATGACCGCAATTGGGCCAAAGACAGCGGGCCTCATTTTTCGGACGGTGGATCGGGTGGCGGAGAGCCTTGAGTCAGTTCTTGAACTCGCTGTTTGGCGTAGTCGAGCAACCGCTTCGCCCACACGAACTCGGTGCCCAGAATCGCGAGGCCACAGGGGATCACGATAAAGGCCGGACCGGGGGCGACCATCATGATGATCCCGATCAGCAGCACCGTCGTGCCAATCACTGCCACGACCAGTTTGCGAGCCTGCCTCCACATCCAGCTTCCCAGCGGTAAGAGTGGAAGCTGTTCGGCAGGCGGCTGCGGATTCGATTCAGTGGTTGGGGGAGCATCCATGCGGAGATTGTACGCGAGTGTCCGTGTGTTGCGGAGTTGTCTTTTCCGGTCCCCTCGCCTTGGGAACGAGGCCGGAATAAATCTCCGAGGAAGAGTTGGTGTAGAAACTGAGCGAACTTCAGTCTTCAACGAGGGCGAAATGGTTGAGCACTCGGAGGTTGTGGAAGGTTACCTGAAGTGGTTCGATAACTCGCGCGGCCCAAACCGAGTCGTTTAATTGCCTGCTTGTTCTTGTTCTTGGCTTTCTTGGTGGCTGGCTGGGCGGGTTCGGCTTCGTCCTGCTTGCCGAACTTGGCGCGGCGGTCCCGTTCGTGCAGGTCGGTCGAGGCGAACGTCCCTTCGCGAACCGGCTGATGTGCCTTCGCGGCCAACTCCGTGAGCTTGCTCAGCACTGCGGGTTGCGCGGCAGCCACGTCCTTCGATTCGCTGGGGTCTGTGGAAAGATCGTAGAGCTCCCAGGCTTGGGCCGGTTTGGGTCGGACGGCTCGCCACTGGCCTTGCCGGATCGCCGTCCAGCCGCTGATTTCCCAATAGAGAAACTCATGCGGTGTCTGCTTGTGTCCTGCCGCCGATTCGCCGATCAACTCGGGCAGGAACGAAAGGCCGTCGATGTCGGCCGGAGCTTTCGCGCCGGCAACTTCCGCAATCGTCGGCAACACGTCTGGGAAATATCCAAGATGCTCGCTGACTAGCCCCGGCGCGATCTGGCCGGGCCAGCGAACAGCGAAGGGGACTCGCACGCCACCTTCGTACAGCGTTCCTTTCGTACCGCGATATTCGACGCCGGTCAGCGGATGCTTGTTCGCCAGATGAATGCCGCGCGGATGCGCGGCCGATTTGAAATAGTCGTTGCCGCCATTGTCGCCGCTGAACATGACCAGCGTGTTTTGATCGATGCCTTGCTCCTTGAGCAACGCCAGCACTTCGCCGACTTGCCGGTCCACCATCGTGACCATCGCGGCGTAACGGAGAGCCGGCTCGGCCCACGGCTGATCCTTGTAAATCGCCCATGCCGGATCGCTGTCCGGAATATCGAAGTTGCCGTGCGGCGGCGTGTATGGCAGGTACGCGAAGAACGGCTTCTTGGCGCTGGCGTTTTCTCGAATGAACTTCATCGCCCCGTCGTGAATGACGTAATGCGAGTACGTCTTGCCGTTGCTGCCGCCGGTGTTGCCCGCCAGCGGAACTTCCTCGCTGTTACGGATCAGATACGGCGGGAAATAGGTGTGGGCGTGGACTTGATCGTAGTAACCGAGAAACACCTCGAAGCCGTGCTTCTCCGGCACGCCGGTCGAGCCGCGACCGCCGCAACCCCATTTGCCGAATCCACCGGTCGCGTAGCCCTTGGCCTTGAGGATCGACGCAATCGTTTCTTCTGCCGCTCGCAACGGAGTTCCGCCGCCATTGGCTCGCACTGACGTGTGCCCGCTGTGCTTGCCAGTCATCAAACAACAGCGTGTCGGAGCACACACCGACGACCCGGCAAACAAGTTTCGGAAGATGATCCCCTCGGCCGCCAGCTTGTCGAGGTTTGGCGTCTGAATGTTTTTCCCGCCCATGAATCCGGGTTCGTAGTAACCAAGTTCATCGGCCATGATGTAAACGACATTGGGTTTCTCAGCCGCAGCGGCAACGGTCTCTCCGGCCAGGGCGAACAGCGTCGTGAAGAGCATCACGAACAATGTCTGCATGAGGCTCGATGAGAATAATGCGATCGGCAAAACTGCTGCGTCTCGCGAGCGGCAACTGCGATTTCGATTCATGGTGCTTCCGTGTTGGTGAAAGGAATTGTCGTTGGGCTGTTTTCGATCCGACCCTGCCAGTGCCTCGGTGTGATCCTACGGTCATCGGGGCCGACGAGGCGAATCCAGCAGTACATCCACGGACTTCGAGTTGATGATGTCGGAATCATAAATCTGTCGGATCGAGTTTTGCGGCTCAGGCACCTGGACGAATGACTTGTTGAACCTGGATCGCATGACTTCGATGTCAATGGTGATGTTTGAAGGCCGCATCTTCGGCTTTGCCACCGGCGAGCAGGTACGCGAGCAGGTCGAGGATTTGTTCCTTGTCGAGCGTGTTCAGCATGCTGTTGGGCATGATCGAAACCTTGGAAGCGCCGCGTGCATCGATCGACTTCTTGGGGATGGTCTGCTCCTTCGCCGGGGTTCCCGTGAGGATCGTCAGCGAGGTTGCGTCCTCGGAGACGACGATGCCGGTGCGCGCGGTTCCGTTCTCAAGCTCCAGAATGACTTGGCGATACTTTTCGTCGATGTTGCGCGAGGGCTCGAGGATTTCGAGCAGCATCGACTTGGCATCACGCTTGTATTTCTTGACGGAGTCATCGACGTGCGGGCCGACGGATTGGCGGAAGCCGCCGGCGGCGCTCACGGAGCCGGCCGCGTCATCCTTGCTCAGCTTGTGGCACTGGGCGCAGCCGAGCGTGGTGAACAGCAGCTTGCCTTCGGCGAAATTCCGGTGTTGTTCGACGCGCTTCAGGTCTTCGGTGAAGTCGCTGGGTTTCCATTCGGTGAGCTTGATTTCCTTCTGGGGATTCTTGACGAGAAACTCCTTGAGGTTGTCGGTGACGAACAGCGTGCCGCGCATGATGCGGTGGTGTCCGGGGAATGAGCAGACATACGGGTACGCCCCCTCGACCAAGGGCGCGGTGAATTCGATGACTTCCTCTTGGCCGTAATCGACGAGCTGGCTGTGCCAGAGGATGTCCGTGCTCTTCGGCACGAAGCCGACATCGAAGCCGCGGGCACCGAGATTGATCGCCGCCAGTCCGACTTCATCGGCTTTGCCCGGATTGACGAGCAGGATGTTGTGCGGCATGAAATCGAAGTTGGCGAAGGTGAGCTTCACCTTCTTGCCCGGCTTCACGGTCAGTTCCTTCACGTCGTACATCATCTTTTCGGGGATCGTCGCGATGCGGATCGTCGTGAGTTGCGGCGTGTCGCTCAGGATGCCGGACTTCTGTGACGAAGCGAGGGCGGCTTCGGCGATGATGCCGCCGCGCAGCGTCTTCTCGACGTTGACCCAGAAGTGCTGCACGGTTTTCGCGGCGATCCGCGCGTGCGGCTCCGGGGAACTCAAGACCTGCTGAAGCAACTCGAGATCCTTCACGTTGTGCTGCTGATGCAGCCAGAGGGCTTCGAGCAGATGATGCGCATCGCCGGCCTGCTTCGGATCGAACTGCTTGATCCACTCCTTCGTGGCGGCGATGACTTCTTTGGAGTCGCGTTCGCTCAGTTCAATTCGCGTGCGATGACGAATGCCATCGACGGGCGACTTCAAGTTGTCGAGCAGCGCGGCGATCGGCTGTCCGTCGATGAGGACCGGCTTCTGCAACGGTCGATCGATGGCGGTCAGGCGATAGATGCGACCATGCACATGGTCGCGGCTCGGATCGCGCACGTTGTGCTGCATGTGGCCGATGATGACGTTTTGCCAATCGCTGAAATACAGCGAGCCGTCCGGCGCGAAGATCACATCTGACGGGCGGAAGTTTTTGTCGCCGCTCATGAGCAGGCCACGCGACTTGTCTTCGGTCTTCGTGCCGTCGCCGTTGTCGCGCACGACGGTCAGGTCGTCGCCGGCCGGCTCGCCCCAGACGGATCCGGTTTCGGGATTGCGCGTGAGGTGATAGTGCTTGATGCCGAGGAATCCGATCACGTTGCAGATCAGGAAGTCCCCCTGCATCGACTCGGGGAAGTGCGTGCTGCTGACAACTTCGCTGGCGGTGACGGGGCGGACCTCTTTCTTCAGCAGTTCGTGCATCTTGAAGCCGTTGCCGTCGGGTCGCACTTGAAACGCCCGTCCGCCGGTACCGTCGGTGGCGTAGTGATAGCCCCACGAATCAAACGAAATGCCGTGCGGGTTCGGCGAGTTCGTAGCATGCATCGAGATGGTGAAGCGGCGCGGATCGAAGCGATACATCGCCGACGCGGCCGATTGCAGCGACGGGCCCCACGGATGCTCGTGGTTGTGGACCATGAAGACGCCGCTCTGCCAGTAGATGCCGCCATCGGGTCCATAGATCAGGTTGTTCGCGCCGTGGTGCGTGTCGGATGAGTCGAGTCCCTGCAGCACGCTGCTGCGCACATCGGCCACGTCGTCGCCGTTGGTGTCCTTGAGGAACAGCAACTCGGACTGGCATGTGACGATCACGCCGCCATTCCAGAACTCGAAGCCGAGCGGGTTCTGCACCTTCGCAAACTCCGTGACGCGATCGGCGACGCCGTCATCGTTGTCATCGTGGAGAATGATCAGCGCGTCTTCCATCGGCTTGAGCGGTTCCCACTTCGGATAGCTCGGCCAAGTGGCGGCCCACAGTCGGCCCTTCGTGTCGAACTGCATCTGCACGGGCTTCACGAGCTGCGGGAAGCGGGCCTCATCGGCGAACAGGTTCACTTTGAATCCCTTCGCCACGGCCATGTGTATGAGCCCCTCTTCGCCGCTAACGTATTTCAGCGAACCTTCCTTCACCGCGCTGGAACTCTTGCTGCCGCCGCCGACGTTCGAGACGACCGGCACGGGCTTCGGGACATTGCTGTCGTCCACGGGTTTGTCTTTGCCCGCAGCGCGCGCCCAGACGAGCTCATCGCGGTTCGCCGTCATCACGTCGAGCATGACGAGTTCCGGCTGCAAGACATCGGCGTTGCTCTGATCGTTGACGAACTTCAGCGTCGAGCGGCTGCCCCAAACATCGTTGCCGTCGGACGCGCGGTAGCGGTTCCACCAATGCAAATCCTTGTCGAGCACCGCCTGACGCAGCGACTCCAAAGAAGACGATCGACCGACCGGCTTGCCGAGCAACTCGCGCGTGATGACTTCGGCGAGTTGCCGGTTCCCATCCTCAGAAAGATGCACGCCGTTGATCGTCAGCGGATGCGTCGCGGCTTTGAACAGGTCCAGCGACGGATGGAACAGATCGACGAACGCGACTCCCGCCTCCTTCGCCGCCGCTTCGGTCGCTCGCGTGTAGGCCGCGAGCCGCACGTTGTGAGCCTTGCCGTCGGGCACGTTCGGATTGTGCGTGTCCTCGTGCGCGATCGGACTGAACAGCACGATGCGGGGGAAGCTTTCGCCGATCGGCTTCGCGCCGCGCGTCTTCTTCACGAAGTCGAGCAACTGTTGCTTGTAGTCAGCGGGCTTGGCGTCGAACGATTCGTTGTAGCCGAAGAACGCGAACACGACGGTCGGCTTCACCTTCTGCAAATACGCCGTCATCGACAACTGCCCGGAACTGCGCGGGTAGTGGTTCGGACGGTCGCCGCTGGCGCTCATGTTGCGGAATCGCACCTGCTGCTCGACCAGTTGGCTTTGCAGCAACGTCTCCATCCAACCGTCGTGCTGCAT
>JAYTXB010000966.1:0-3195 GCA_043743205.1 Schlesneria sp. | reverse complement strand
GAACAACCCCGGCCTCGACGATTGATGATGTGTCCATGCGCCACTAATAATCGATCACCCGCCATGCGCAAAAAGCGTGCCGAACAGTGTTGGGTCAGGACTCTTTGATTGAGATGTTCGTGAAACGACCACACGGTGACCAAGCCGCCAGCCACGTGCAAGCCGGGCACGCGTTGTACGGTTCGTCGCGACACGCCCGCCAACTCCGCGATCTGCTGATGGGTTTCGCCGTGAGGCTTCAGCCACAGAATTTCCATCCGCTGCTGCACGCGCGGATCGGGATGACCAAACCGCTCCCGAGCGAGGGCCTGTCGTACTTCGTCCGCGAATTCAAACCGGCGCATCCTTGCACCTCATCAGCGGAAACCGGCGACGGTCGCGAAATGGCCCAACATCACCGCCCGCAATATCCCCAACTGCGCCCAGACCAATTTGTGCCATTCTTATCCGCGTGCGATGTCAGCTGCGGCCACCAGGAAAGTCGCCTTCATCGCTCCGCGTGGAGAAGGCCGAACGCAGTTGACGACGACAACCAACAACAAGGCATCTTCGCCAGCTTCGACCTCGCTTTGCCTTGTTCCAATCTCGCTCTGCTCTGATGTCTCAAGGCCTTGATTGACGAACTTTCTGCGGATTGAGGAATTGCCCCAGTCCGCAGCTCGGTCATTCACTGGGTGCATGCGAACGCTCGACCCCAGCCACTCAACTGTGCCCACGTTGTTGAGGTCGCTCAGGCAGGACCATTCCGCCAACCGCTCCGGCTTGCGACATGCCGAGCCACGCAGCCAGGCGGCTCATTGGTGGGCAGAGTCGGCGAAGCGTCGATCAACGATATGGGCATCGTTCGGGATTGCGATGCGATTGAGATCGATGACCTTTCCGTCCAGAACAAGCTCGATGTCAATGCGGGCACGGAAATGGAAGCCGCGATCGGCATCAGGGGTCTGGCTCAGGGGCTTCCACGTCCGTTTGCCGTTCTCGGTCTTGATGTCCGAAACGTATTCGGGAAGCTCGCCCTTCGCTCCGATGATCTCCTGGGGCCAGGGAACGCCGACAAACAGCATCGTCCCCGCCTCCAGTTCCTTGAGGTCGATCTGTCCGCCGACCTGCGCCGAGCCTCCCAGATAGCCGCCGGTTGGACCCTTGATGCGAACGCAGGGTTTGTCGTTCGGCAGGAACTTGCCCCAGCCTGCATCAACGGTGGAAGTCCGCGTGAGCGTGATTGGCGAGCCGGGCGTGCGTAGCTTCACCAAAACGGGCCACAGCTTCTCAAACTCGTCGCGGTTCTCGAACGGAATCGTGTAGATGTGTTCCTGCGTTCCGGTCGCCACGTCGAGCGTCTTCGACTTCTTGCGGAGCGACTCCATTTCCTTCGGCCAACTCGCCGGCCACTTTCCCTCGTCAGACGGAATAATCAGGGCCATCGCCTCCCAGGACGCGGACAACACCAGAACCAAGGCCAGTAGACCGACGATGCGTTTCATGGAACTCTCCGGAAGATCGGTTGAAGACTCATTGCATTCCCAAGCGATCGTGTGTGGCAGGTCTTGAAGTCCCCAACCCTCGGATCGCCCGGACACACCCTCCAGACGAGCCACCCTAAACAAGAGTTCCCAAGTCGAGGAATCGGAACCGAGAAATGGAGGAATCGGACCTGTGCCAGTCGAAACGACCACATTGATGCCGTGACACACTCAATGAGACAAGAGGTACGACGTGCGAGCATCGCCGCGACTATTTGTTGATGTCAAACACTTGAACCGGGTTGATTTTGAACTGGAGCATCTTGGCGGTGTCTCGGCCGTTGTCGCCCCCCTTGCGCTGCATGGTGATGCGGCCGATTTTTAGATTCCCCGATCGGGTCAACTCCACCGGGCCGTCGCTGTAGAACTTGATGGTCTCGGCGGAGGACCGGATCACCCATTTGGGTTTGTCACTCGCCTTGTAGGTCACCATCATCCAGTTGGCGGCATGTTCGCCATCACCGGCGAGCAGGTCGGAAACAATCTCCTCCTTGTTGGCGGTGAAGAAATCGACGACGGCCTGCTGAGCTTTCTGATCCAGCTCATCCAGATACATGCGTCTCTTGTCGCGGCTCGACTCGCGCGGAGGCGTTTCACCGACGAACAGCCTCAGCGTTTCGACAACATCGGATGGCATCTTCCACATGGTCGCGTAAGTCTTCAGCCAACGTTTGTCGATCTGATTGAACCCGTTCGGACTGCTGACCAACTTGATCGAAATCCGTTCGACTCGTTCGCCAGACTTCGATTTGACCGTCACCTCGACATCCGCCTTCTCGCCATGAGGCTTCGTCGCCGAGACGCCGCTCACTTCGGCAACGGAATGCTTCATCGCCTCCAGCCACGCGCGAGCATCCGCGTCAGACTTCCAGTTGTTGAACTTGTCCCGAATCTCATCCTCATTCTGAAAGCCCGCTTTGGCCGTCTTCGATCCCAGTTCTGCTTTGGCTTTGGCGGCCTCCGCCTCCTGAGCCAAAACAACGCCACCACTCACCAGCAACCAAGCGAGAACCACAGTCCAATGCTTCACCATCATGCTCACCTCTTCGTTCTTGCGGGACGCTGAAGATGGAACTGACCTCGCGGATCTGTGACACGCATCACACGGGACATGCCACATCGACGACTCAAAAAAAGTAGCCTTCACCGCAGAAAAGTGAAGGCTACTTTGAAATGGAATACTTTCAATCCACGATCTTCAGCGTCATCCCGACATTGCTGGCTTTCATCAAAATCGTTCATTCATGTGCCGAGCAAGTGTCGCAACGCTCCCTCCAGCGACGGGTAGCGGAATTGGTAGCCGGTCTCGCTCAGCCGGTTCGGCATCACGCGGGCGCTTGAGAGGAGGAGGTCGTTGGCCATCTCACCCAGCGCGAGTCGCGCGGCCCAACCGGGCATCGGTATGATCGTCGGGCGACCGAGGACCCTGCCGAGGGACTTGGTGAACTCATAGTTCGTCGCTGGAGTAGGAGCCGTCGCGTTGACGGGGCCTGACAACCGGTCGTTCATCAGGCAGTGATGGATCGAACCAACCACGTCATCGAGAGCAATCCAACTCCAGTATTGTCGTCCACTTCCCACAATCCCGCCGCCGCCGAGCTTGAACGGGAGCAGCATCTTGGCGAGGCCACCTCCCTTGGAGCTGAGGACAAATCCGATCCGCAAATTCACG
>JAYTXB010000965.1:0-3325 GCA_043743205.1 Schlesneria sp. | reverse complement strand
CGCGGGATCGGTCGCCCGCTCGACTGGCAGACGGACGATCTCGCCTTGCAGAACATTCAAGCCCGGACACGCGGTCCCAGTGTCTGGATGCTGGCCAATCTGCGACGGGCGTTGTTGCTCGCCACGAGCAACCGTTCGGAGGTGGCCGTCGGGTACGCGACGATGGACGGCGACACGTGCGGCAGCATCTCGCCGCTGGCCGGGATCGACAAAGCGTTCATTCGTCGCTGGCTCCGTTGGATCGAAACGGATGGTCCTCACGGGATCGGCCCGACCCCCGAGTTGTCCGTCGTCAACCGGCAGCAGCCGACAGCCGAGCTTCGTCCCGCCACGGCCAATCAAACAGACGAAGACGACCTGATGCCTTACGAGTTGCTCGATGCCATCGAACGCGCGGCCATCCGCGACAAACGCGACCCGAAAGACATCCTGCAACTCATGGCAGCCGACTTCCCGCAGTACGACCGACCACAACTGGCCACTTGGATCGAACGGTTCTTCCGGCTCTGGTGCCGCAACCAATGGAAGCGCGAACGCTTCGCGCCGTCGTTTCACTTGGACGACGAAAGCCTCGACCCCAAAACGTGGTGCCGCTTCCCGATCCTCTCGGGTGGTTATGAAGCAGAACTGGCCGACTTGCGGGCGGAACTCGCACACTGAAGCAAGCGGCAGGAGTTGTCGTACGCCGATGTAGGATGGGCACTCTTGCCCGTCCGATTTGAGGACCGAAATCGGGACGGGCAGGAGTGCCCATCCTACGGGGACATTTCTGTCTGCCGATCAACCTGAAGACTCACGCGCCAACAACTGTCGGGATTGGGTGAGTTCGGTCTGGTCCTGAACGACGCCGACTGTGCCTCGCAATCCGTCTCTCCCGCATCCTCGGACCAAGCGGAACGACTTCGACGGAGCGACCTCTGATTTCGGTGCTGCTTCTCGGCGATTTCTGCCGATGAGTTTGTCAGTCCGATTTTCGGAGTGCCGCCGATCGTTCGGCATTCTCGAATCGAGTAGATCGCCCGCAGCCACTGAATGCGGACGGTGGCCTCAGTCCCTCCAACGCTTGTTGGCCGGAAGGTGTTTCCATGCTGTTCTCCGTCTCTTCCCGACGACTCCTCTGTTCCGCCGTTCTCATCATGGGAGCGTTTGCCGGACTTCCCGGTTGTAAGCACGCTTATCGCGGCGGTGGAATCGATTCACCACTCGGTTCGCGCCGGGTGACGCAACCGCTCGATGCCGACTTCGACGACGGGCCGAGACTCCATTCCGCTCCACGGTTTGAATCGCTTCCCGATCTGTCGCCCGTTCCTCCCTTGCCGGGCGCGGGCCATTCGCTGCCAGGCGGCGATGGTGTGCCACCGTCACCCACGCTCAATTCGGTCTCACCCACGAGCTTGCAGTCCGAGCCAACCGCCGCACTCGACGCCACTCCTTCCACGACTCCCAGCCTCTCACCGGTCGCTGAATCGGAGCCATCACGTTGGCAGCAGTTGCTCAAGGTTCCGTCGTTCCCGAAGCGAACACTCGCGCAGCCATTACCTCCGCTCAAGGCAGGACGCTTTGCCTCGTCCAGCTACAGCAATTCCTCAGTCGGTTCGGCTAGCAGTCCTGTGCTGAGTGCCCGTCCTCAATCCGCGCTGATGCACTCGGCTCAGTTCGCGTTGCGACCGAGCAGTCCTGCGTTGTCGAACAACACTGAGGCCGATGTGAACGACACTCGATCGCTAGGCCAAGCCTCGCACCAACCTGTACCGACGTTGGTGTCGGATGAGGCCGCCACGCTCTCCGTCATCACTCCGATGGTGCGAGTGGGACAGATCGAACGCTGGCCACACCAAGCTCAGAAGTCGTCGAACTCGATCAAGCCTCGGTCGATGAAGCAAGACGAGTCGCCCCTGGCTGGTCTTCTCGATGCCGCTCAAGCCAGTCCCTTGGACGAACTGCCGTTGCCGGTCGCCACGCAAACGGTCGAAGAAGCTGTCAGCCCCGCATTGCTCCCGCCAGGCCCGTAATACCGTCGGTGACATTTTCGCTCAGCACTCACGCACCAATCACTGGCAGGCGGTGCTGAACTCGTGAGAGTTCAGGCCGAAGTTTCACGAGTTCGCCGATGCCAGCGATTGACGCGTCGATCCTTGTTGTTCCCGTCACCGATCCTGCGTCCTTCCGCAGTCAGTCCCGCAATCGAGCATGGCACTCGTTGCACCGCGCACTGACGCGAGTGATGGCCGACGTTCGCCCCTCATTGGGAGCCGAGCTGTCTCGCATCCCCGACTTGATCGTTTCGGCGAACCGATCCAATTCATCGGCGGTTTCCAGCAGGTCGCGTTTCAGTTCGTCATCAGTCACGTCGGACAGACTCGCCGCGTCGCGGAAGTGTTCGGCGATGTCGAACGCGATCGTGAGCTGCATCGAGATCGCGGTCACATCGGTCTCGTCGGCCACGGCGCGATCCCACATGCGGTCGATCTCCGCCATCGCCTTCGCCAGCGGCGCGACGGGTGCGACTTCCAATAACTCCGATGAATCGGCTTCCAGCTCTGCCAGCGTCGGTCGGACCAATTCCTTAGCGCTGGCGTACAGCCCCGTGAACCGATCCCCAGTCCCGATCATCGTCATGGCGGCTTGAGCCTGAAGGCCCGAGACACTCTTATCGAGGCAGCGCCACAACGCGACCGCAGCGGCCGGACCGCGATGATGGCCGTGGTGGCAGTGGAGATAGATCGGGCCGGGCAACTCGCGCGACGTGCGGACCAGCTTCACGATCGTCTCACGCGGAACGCTCTGATACGAGATCGGCAGATGGACATAACGCAGTCCGAATTGATGAGCCAGCTCCAAATCAGGAGTCGCACTATCGACACTGATGACGGTCTTCACTCCGAGTCGAATAAGCGATGCAAACGCGACTTCATCATCGGGCGAGCTACCCGAGTACAGGTTGTCTCCCAACCGAAACACGTTCTGCAAACCGGGGGCGTTCGACGGATGGAGCGACTTCACCGATGGCGGTACCTCGGCCAAAATCGCAACCTCGTCCGGTGTCGCTTGCTGAGTCGATCGCGCGGCGAGGACGAACCCCACAGTGGCCGCACCAATCAACAACCCGCAAAAGAAAAACATCGCTCCGCCGCCAGTAGAGCGTTCGGACGGGCGATTAGAGCTGGGCGTGGCTTGAGTCATGTAGGGGGAGTCTCGTTGAAGTAGATGTTGCGGCGGGAGGTCTGGTACTGCGGCGAGCAATCACGACGGACAGGTCTGTTAGGCGAGCGGCAGGTAAGAATTTACCGTAGACCGGACGCCTACGTCCGGTCTTTTCGAGCCG
>JAYTXB010000964.1:0-4189 GCA_043743205.1 Schlesneria sp. | reverse complement strand
TGCCATCATCATCCGAGCGAACGCTGGACTCAGGATGACTATGCGGGACTCGCGGGCTTCTTCACGGGGACATCGCTGAAGCGATTGCCCGATGGCACGGAGGCCGTCGTTGCGAAAACAGGGACCGACGCGAAGCATCCGCGCACCGGTGAACTCATTCCCACGAAAGCCCTCGGTGCGCAGCCAGCCGACTTCGCGAATGTGACCGATCGCCGGCAGGTTCTCGCGGTCTGGCTGACTCAACCGGACAATCCGTTCTTTGCGCGAGCCATCGCCAATCGGATGTGGTCGCACTACTTCGGTCGCGGTCTGGTCGATCCGATCGACGACATGCGTGCCACCAATCCAGCCACCAACGAACCGCTGCTCACCGCGTTGGAGTCGCATCTCAAAGAGAGCCGCTTCGATTTGAAAGCCTTCACTCGCACGTTGCTCGCATCGCGTGCCTACCAACTCGGCACATCGACCGATGCGAACCGCGATGACCGGCAACACTTCTCGCACGCCCGCCCGAAGGCGATGCCCGCTGAAGTGTTGCTGGACGCGATCTGTCAGACGACCGGCGTGCCCGAAAAATTTAATGGATGGCCGGAGGGAGTTCGCTCGATCCAAGTCTGGGACAACCGAATGCCGTCCTACTTCTTCCGCATCTTCGGGAGACCGATTCGTGCGACAGTCTGCGAATGCGAGCGAAGCAACGAGCCGAGCATCTCGCAGGCGCTGTATCTGCTCAACTCGCCCGAAGTGAACGCGAAACTGAGCCACCGGCACGGGTTGGTCCGCAAATTAGCCGAGTCATCAAAGTCCACCGCCGAAATCACCGATGAAGTCTACTTGGCAACGGTCAGTCGCTTCCCAACACCCGACGAACGGACTCTGATGCAGTCCGCCTTTGAATCCGCCGGAATGAACCGCCAACAAGCGATCGAAGACATCCTGTGGGCGGTGATGAATACGAAAGAGTTCTTGTACAACCACTGAACCGCACGAGCGGCACAATTAGCAGCCTATTGCGGGAACGTCGGATGGGCACCTTGCCCGTCCGACGTTCCCGCAAATAATGACGGCCTAGGCGGCCATCCTACAAGTTTTCAACAGACCATTAGGACACTCCCCCACTGGAGACCAGCCGATGATTGACTTCCAATTCAACCAACGCCGTCATCGTTTCTGCGATGGCCTCACACGCCGTCAGACGCTGCGCCTGGGTGCGACTTCTCTGTTTGGTGGACTGACGCTGCCGCGAGTCTTGCGGGCTGAAGAGGCCAACAAAGTGGAAGGCGGCCGTCGTGCGAAAGCCAAGTCGTGCCTCTTCATCTTCCTCGAAGGGGGGCCGCCTCAGTTAGATATGTGGGACCCGAAGCCGGACGCACCGGCCGAAATTCGCGGGCCGTTCCAACCGATCTCCACCGCGCTGCCGGGAGTGATCTTTTCCGAGCATTGTCGGAACTGTGCGAAGATCGCCGATAAGTTCTCGGTCGTGCGCAGTCACAGCCACACGGACAACGGTCACTCCACCGGATACCACTACGTCATGACCGGACGTCGTCCGACATTTGCCGATGGCGAGTATCCGACGCCAACCAACGAAGTGTTCCCCTCACTCGGCTCAGTCGTCTCGCGCGAACTCGGTTCTGGCGGAACCGCGTCCGTGGGTACCGTGCCGCCGTACATCAACCTGCCGCAGCCGATGTCTGCCGGTGGGCCGGGCTTTTTTGGGGCCGAGTTCTCCCCGTTCGTGATTGAGGCGGACCCCAGCCAGCCGGACTTTGAAGTCCGTGATCTCGGCCAGATCGGAGGGCTGACACGTCAACGTACCGACCTGCGGGAACGATTGTTGACCGGCCTCGAAGGCAACCTCCCGCGAACCGGTCGCGCCGCCGCGATGAGTACGTACTACCAGAAGGCTCGCGATCTCATCACGTCGCCCGCCGCTCGGAAGGCGTTCGACATTCACTCCGAGTCGGCCGCTGTGCGCGAGTCGTATGGCATGACGCAAATCGGCCAGAGTGCGTTGCTCGGCCGACGACTGATCGAAGCCGGTTCCCGCTTCGTGGGGATCGATGCTCCCGGCTGGGACGTTCACTTCAACTGCTTCCCCAGTCTGCAAGGCGACCTGATTCCTCCAGCCGACAAGGCGTTCGCCGCACTTATCACCGACTTGGAACAGCGAGGACTGCTTGATAGCACGCTCGTCGTAATGATGGGCGAAATGGGCCGCACTCCGCGCATCACCAAGGAAGCTGGTCGCGACCACTGGTCGATGGCCCAGTGCATTCTGTTCGCGGGAGGCGGAGTCAAACCGGGCCAAATCATTGGAGCCACCGACAAGCACGCGGCTTATCCCATCACCGACGTGATTGGGGTGAGCGATCTGCTGCGCACGATTCACACGCTGCTGGGAATCGACGCCGACAAAGAATACGCCGACCCACTCGGCAGACCGGTGCCGCTGGTCAATGGCGGCAAGGTGATCCCCGGCTTACTTGTGTGAGGTGTCACGCACCCGACATCATTGCCTCGGCAATAATCGCCGAAGTTGAGCCGAGGAGACTTGCGCGAGGTCACGACTTCCCAATGACTCTTCCGTTCTTGCGGGTTGCGACTGAAGGTTGGCTCATTCTTGTCTTGTCGAGTGAACTCCGCCCGAACTTGCCGCACGCGATCAGCCGATTCGATTCGAGCAGAGCGACGCGGTGCTGTTGAGTATCAACACCGCTCACGAATGATGGCAAGGGACGGAACCCCTTGCCCGGCAGCGGTCGATGGGTACGTCATGGATCAGACTGACACAATGACGATCGACAAAACTCCAGCGTCGGCGGCGCTATCAGTTCGACCGGCTTCGACTCGGCGGCTGGCGGCGCTTTGCGTGGCAGCCTTGGTCACGGGGATCGGAGTTGCCACGTGGTTCGAGTCGCGTGGAGCGGTCTCGTATGCGGGGCGATTGGAAGCGCGGACCACGACCGCAACTGCGGGCCGTGCGGGACGAGTCGTCTCGTTGAGCGTGCTGGCTGGCCAGCGCGTCGTCCCCGGAGAGAAGTTATTCGAGTTGGCGGACGACCGTCTGGCCAACGACATTCTCGTCAAGAAACGCGAGTTAGTGGAACTCGAAGCGGAGTTGCAACGCGTTCGCGCCACCGCCGACGTGGAACTCGAATGGCGGCGGCGCGAACTCCAGAGTGAGGCGTTTCAAACACAACTCAAGGCCGCTTCGGTGACTCAGGAACGATTGAGTCGTCAGGTCGAGCAGCTCGCGTGGCAGGAACACTTGTCAGGGCAACCCGCCGATTGGAACGAACGCCCCACACTCGTCGCTGCCACGAAGACGTTTGGCCCCGTGCTCCTCGAGACTCCCGCCCGCGACGAACGGCGGATTCAGGCGATGCTGAAAGAAGATGCTGCGGCCAGCGCTGCGGAGGCTCTCGCGGCTCAATTGGTGCTGTGCGAACAACGACTGGAACGATTGAAAAAACTCGATGATGAGTTGCCGGGTAAGGTCCGAATCTCGGTGGGCGTCGAGCTGGCGGAGACTCGGCTGAGGCGAGTGAAGGACGAACTCGATTCACTTGAACAGCAATGCGATTCGCTGACGATGACCTGTCCGTCACACGGTGTCGTCGGTGCCGTTCATTGCGAACCAGGCAGCCTCGTCACACCGGGTGATGGCGTAGTCGAACTGTTCGATGATGATCGCCGTCATCTGATCGCCTCGATCCCTTCGTCAGCCGTCGCCAAGTTGAAACCAGGCATGAAGTTGACCCTGATCTTCCCGGCTCGTGCGAAGCGAATTGGATTGGTGGCCACAATCCCACCGCAAGCGATGCGGATGACGGGCGAACCGGATGAAGACTCACAAGTCGCCATAAAAATCGAACCCGCTGGCAAGCTCTGGCCCAAGGTGCCGATCGGTTCAAGGGTGAAAGTCCAAGTACCGCAGTGACATAGTTCTGTGGCAGAGACGCGGGGCAGGCTGCTCTGCCTCGCGCTCACAGAATTGAGACGTTTCTCCGTTTAGCCCCAACGCCAACGGCATGGGAGAGAACGCGGGCAAAACGTAGATCGCAAGTACGCTGTTGGCGTTACCCCGGCTAGCAGCCCGTTGAAAAACTGTAGGATGGCCTTCTAGGCCGTCGTTTTTCTGCGGGAAATCGGACGGGCAAGATGCCCATCCTACGTTTTTCAACGG
>JAYTXB010000963.1:0-1907 GCA_043743205.1 Schlesneria sp. | reverse complement strand
GACGCGCCATCCCTGGCCTCCTGTTGTAAAAAACGCGGAAGCCAGAACTCTCGCACATCACACCGAAACCGAAAATGGCAGTTTAGGGACAGAGCCTAGCTGAAGCGGGGAATAAGCGGCTCTAACCGCGAGCACACTTGCGTTTCAGATCATGTCGAGTTTGCGGTGAACACGTTGTGGGGGGCGCGAGCAAGTCGCACAAATCCCTTCCACTTCCAAGCGATGCCCTGACATCAGGAAGCCATGATCGGCAGCGACCTTCTCCAAAACTTCGGCAATCGCCTCGTTGGGAAACTCCGTCATCGTGCCGCATTTCTTGCAGATCAAATGATCGTGCTGCGGATAGCCGTAGTCGTGTTCATAGACTTCGCGGTCGTTGGCTCGAGCCACCTTACGAATCAGCCCCGCCTCTTCGAGTAGACGGAGCGTGCGATAGACCGTGCTGCGACTCGCGCAGGGTGCTCCTTTACGACGTTCGAGCTTCTCGACCCACAGATCGGCATCGAAATGTTCGTGAGTCGCATAGACCGCCGTGACGACGGTCTCTCGTTCGGAAGTCAGTCGCATCCCCTTCGTCAGGAGAAATTCGCGAAACTTATCCACTGCCGAAACGGAAACAGAAACAGCAGACAACTCAGACACCAGCAACCTCACAACGCGGCACACCGCAACCCAATTGACGACGCATGATGAAGCACATCCACCACGAATCAAAACCAGAACGAGACGATCTGAGAGGACGACCCGCAGGTGTCACGTGCGGACTTGGAAGTCGAAGCCTAGAGTAAGCCACGCTCGAAATCTTGGTCCCAGCGACAAACTATCGCGTCCGTTACTCGTCGAGATCAACGCCGAGCGAATCAAACATCCGCGACAAAGCGACATCGAGCTTCTCATCGGTGTCATAGGCTCCGTCGTCGATGGCTGCTTTGATCTGAGCCACTCGTTCGGCTCGCATCTCGGCAGACTCACCGACGCGATCCAGCGATTGGCCCGCTGCCGACAATTCCAGCTCATCCTTGGGCGACATCGCCACCGGAGAAGAAGGCTGTTTGGCAACACTCGCAGTTGAAGCTGATCGAATTGGACCAGCACCCTGTACCGAACCCAAACTAGAGACGTCCATGTCCGCCCTCCCCGCATGTACGAGACAGACTGTTGGCAGCCCCCAGGCTGTTGGCCTGTCTCCGATCACGGCGGGATGATAGCCGACGAAGACAACGCGATTCAACCGGTTCCGAAATGTGTGACGCATCGTTAAGTTCCCCTGAATGATTCTGACCCGCTAAACGGGAGGGGGGAACGTCCTGTTTCCCGGCAGCCTCGCGACGCAACCGCGCCACGTTGATGAAGGCCACCCTGCGAGATCCGTCTCTTGGATCGTCGTGTCGGTTTTACATCGACAACTAATTTATCGGCGTTTGGCACGCCAGAGTTGATGTGCGAGTTTCAGAATTCTGGCTCTCCGCCATTCGTGTTGATTCTTGTGGTACATCAGCCGCAGGGCGTTAGCCCCGGTTCGATCTCGCTTAACCGGGGCTAACGCCCTGCGGCTAATTTCTGCGGGCCAACAGGAATGGCGGAGAGCCAGAATTCTTCGAGCCACTGTCGCACTCGTTTCACCGCGTGGGAAGAAATGAGACGTAGCCGGACCTTGCCGGAGTGCGGGCGGGACTCTCAAGCAGCCCACGTTCTGAAGAAACGTGCGGACATTCAAATTCTTCACTTTTGGCTGTGCGAAATATCAGGAGCAGCGCAGGTTTCGTCGCTGGACAAAGTGTCACTCAAACCGGACGAGGCCGAATGAACTGGGACGTGGGCGGATCGTGGTGGGGTGAACCCACGACTGCGTTCCGACGGTGGGCGTGGTGCGAGAGACGGCAGCACTCCAGAGCGTGCCGGGTTGC
>JAYTXB010000962.1:0-4208 GCA_043743205.1 Schlesneria sp. | reverse complement strand
CACCGGGCGGTGTTGATCTACGATGGCTCAAAAGTCGAGAGGGATCGAGTGATCGACTTGAGCGGCGAGGTGAACGATGGACAGTGGGGCCGGTAAGTTCTCAGAAATCCTCAGAAAAGACCGCTTGGTTGTGGATCGTCTCTGCGGCATGAAACAAAAAATCCCCAAGGATTCATCCGTGGGGATTTTTCGTTCGTCTTGGTCAAGGAGCGACTTTTTCGTTGCTCCAAATTCTGCATGAATCTCTAAGAGAATTCCTAAGCCGAAATCCCTAAATTCCCTAAGATCGTAAGTCTATACAAAATAAAGACTTAAAATTGGGCGATACTGGATTCGAACCAGTGACTTCCACCGTGTGAAGATGGCACTCTAGCCGCTGAGTTAATCGCCCGCTGCACTTGCCGAAGACGGCTTGGGGACAAACTTGTATCGGCTGCGTGGAGCATCGGCAAGTATGTCGGCTGGCAAGCGTTGGCGGTCTGTTTGACCGCTTCAAATCTCGAAGTCGATCGTGCATGATCCTCGTGGGCTGCTAACTTTGAAGCGAGAGTTTCCCGTAGTTGTGAGACTGCGGGCTTTCCGAACTGCCCCGAATTCGGCTAGCCCTCAAGGCAACGTTGGCCGACCACAACGCCACTGTTGCGGGAATTCGTTCTCGTTGAATCACACTCCTTCCGAACGTTCGGTTGTCGGTGACTTTGCCAACCGAAGTGAACTCGTGTCGAACCACCTCATTTAGGATGAAGACAGACCTATGGCCGCGCGTTTGATTGATGGAAAGTCCATCGCTGCTGCACATCGTGAACGTTTGGCCCTGAAGGTCGCAGCATTCACGGCGGCGACGGGAGTCACTCCGAAATTGGTGGCGGTGTTAGTCGGAGACGACGCTGCCAGCCAAGTCTATGTTCGCAACAAGGAGCAAGCTTGTCGGAAGGCATTGATGGCGAGCGACGTACATCGGCTGCCAGCCTCCACCACGCAGGCGGAGTTGTTGGAGTTGGTGAGACGGCTCAACGCCGATGTCGCGGTCCACGGCATCTTGGTGCAGCTTCCGTTGCCCAAGCACATCCATGAAACGACGGTGTTAGATGCTGTTGATCCACTGAAGGATGTCGATTGCTTTCATCCCGAAAACGTGGGGTTGATGGTCCAGAACCGTCCGAGGTTCCTGCCGTGTACGCCTCACGGTGTGCAGGTATTGTTGCGTGAGTCAGGGACGGTTGTGGATGGCGCGCACGTCGTCGTGCTGGGCCGCAGTGAGATCGTCGGGAAGCCGGTCGGAATGATGCTGCTACAAAAGGGGGAGACGGCGAACGCGACCGTCACCGTCTGTCACAGCCGCACGAAGAATCTCGCCCAGGTAACTCGTTCGGCCGACATTCTGATCGCGGCGATTGGCAAGCCCGAGTTTGTCACCGCCGAAATGGTGACGCCGGGGGTCATTGTGATTGATGTAGGAATCAATCGAAAAGACGACGGGTTGGTGGGCGATGTCGCATTTGCAGAAGTCAGTGAGGTGGCCTCGGCCATTACGCCCGTGCCTGGGGGAGTCGGCCCGATGACGATTGCGATGCTGTTGGAGAACACGCTGATCGCGGCGCAACTGGCGGCGAAGTGACCGTGCATTTGAGAAGGAAGATCATGCTGAAAGCCGGTGCAATTTCACGAGTGCCCTTCGTCGGTCGGAGCCTCTGGCTCGCTTCATTTCTCAGCGGGCTTTGGACTCCAGACTTCCGAAGTCAGGGGAGACTTCGGAAGTCTTTCACGCCGCCCATCGGGTCATGGATGAGGAGTGGCCTCGCGTTGTTCGTCGTGTGCGCGACTGCGAGCGCGGGCGAGTTCAACGAAGTCTTGAACGTTGGCGACGCAGCTCCGGCATGGAGCAACCTGCCGGGCACGGACGGTAAGTCACACTCACTGGCTGACCATCATGGCAAAGCGGCCGTGGTTCTCATTTTTACGTGTGCGAGTTGCCCGACGGCGGTGGATTACGAAGACCGCATCAACGCTTTCGCCAAGCGTTGGGGTGGAGCCAATGGTCAAGTCGCAGTCGTCGCGGTCTGTGTGAACCGAGTCAAAGGCGACTCGCTCACCGAACTGACGGAGCGTGCCAAACAGCAGCAGTTCGCGTTCGACTATCTGTACGACGAGTCTCAGAAAATCGCGAAGGACTACGGGGCGATCTTCACCCCCGAGTTCTACGTGCTGGATCGAGATCGCAAGGTCGTCTACATGGGAGCGTTCGATGACAAGACGGATGCCACGTTGGTCCAACAGCGTCACGTTGAGGCGGCTGTCACGGCGGTCCTCAAGAACCAAGCACCCGTCGTGAAAGAGACGATTGCACGTGGTTGCCGCGTCCGGTATGCCCGCGAGCGGAAGTGATCGAGCTGTAGAGATGCGGTCCCATGTCGGGCGTTCAATGATCGGCGTGCCAGACATCCGAAGTATTCTGATCTCTAGAGTTCAGAGGCACCTCACGCCGTCGCGAGCGAGTTGCGGTCTAGTTTTCTGCGCAGCCAGATCATTGAACCCAGCAACGCGGCTCCACTGATCGAGACGCCGAGCAGGCAGCGCCAGTCGCCGTGTCCCCACGTTTGCAGGCTGATCCATCGCGAGAACGCCAGCAGCGCCAAGAGTGGTAGCAACTGCGGCCACACGGCTTCTTTGGCGATCCGCCACGCGCTGACTTGCATCGTGTGGAGGGCATACGGGACGAGGACGAACAGTTCGATTACGACCACCGGAATGAGCGTCCCCCAGGCGACACCCTCAATGCCATAGTGCATTCCCAGCACGATGCTCAACGTCAGGTTGCAGGCCGCTTCGGCAAGATAGATGAACGCGGGAATTTTCACGCAGCCACTTCCAAACAGGAACGCACGCAGCACGCCACACGGCAGCGCGATGAGTTGCGTGCCGAGCAGCAGAATCAGAACGCGGTGCGACATCGCGAGGCTCTCGGCTGGCAATTTTGAACCGACCCACAATCGGAGTACGTCTCCCGCAAAGAAGCTCCCTCCGATGAAAGCCGCGCCGGTGAGCAGCGTCACGATGCCGAGGGCCTTCACGAGGAAGCGGTCGCGTTTCAACTTGTCGCTGTCACCCTGTAACGCTCCGGCGGTCGGCATACAGATCGTCGCGATCTTGTCGATCGGCTGCTTCGCGAACTGAGCGAGTCTCAGCCCGAAGTAATACGGCACGATCGCCTCTTTGCCGAGCAGCAAGCCAATCGTGATCGTGTCGGTCGCGTTGATGAGCTGACCGGCGATCGCACTGACGAAGGACATCGTGCTGAAGGAGCCGCATTCTTTGAGGATGGCCCAGTTCAGATGCGAGCGACTGACGGAGAGCGACGGCAGGATGCGTCGCGCGAGAATGATGTACGAGGCGTTCTCACCGAGCGTCACCACGAAATAGATCGCGGCGATGACGACGAGGCCGTAGTCGGCGCTGAGAAACAGCACGAACAAGACGCCGCGCACGAGATCGAACGTGAAGCCGATGCCGCGTTCGAGATCGAAGCGTCGCAGTCCGTGAAGCACTCCACCGAAGACGCTCCCCGACATGCCGATCGCCACGTTGACGCCCAAGATCAGCGTCGTGATTTGAGCCTGCCAGAGTTCATCGCCGGTCCAACCTCCCCACCACGAAGCGGTCGCCGCCAAGACTCCGGCGAGGATCAGGGCCACGATTCCCATCGCCGCGTAGACCGACAACACCAGCGTGACGACTTCGTTGACGCGCTTCAGATCGCCTTCCGAATGGTACTTCGCCACGTAGCGGCTGATTGTGTCGCCGAACCCGAAGTAGAGCAGCCCCGAGTAGCCCGCGATCGAGTTGATCAGCAGCCAACTGCCGTAGGTCGAAACGCCGAGAACGTCCAACGTGTAGCGTGTCAGGAAGAACCCGATCACCAAGTTGGAGGCGTGCGTCCCCCAACTCGCTAGGACGTTTCGTTTCACAGAACCAGTGAGATTCATGGGGAGCTTTCGACGCAAATTGCCGTTCAAATTGCCGTGCGTAGGATGGGCACTCTTGCCCGTCCGGTCTTCTCTTCTCAAGTCTCGTCCGTGACTAAGGACCGACGCGCCAATAACTGGCGTTATTAATTCTGATGATCGAGGTGAGCCGGGTGCCGTAAGGCCCCGGATTCTTCGCCAAAAAGTCCGGGGCCTCACGGCACCCGGCTCACCAAATCCGGAAAG
>JAYTXB010000961.1:0-11191 GCA_043743205.1 Schlesneria sp. | reverse complement strand
TCGCCGAAGCGATCCGCAAGTGCGGCGACGACTACAACCGCACGCGACTCACCCCGTTCGTGAAGCGACTGTTCCAGCGCTGGCTGGCTTGGACACGGTGAGCTTGAGTCAGGTGGCGTCGCCCATCACTGCGTCAGCTTGCGCACCGCCGGGACGCCACCCGTTCCCGAATAGATTTCGTAGCCGCCCGCCGTGACGATCGAGATCGTCGAGCCACTCGGCAACACAATCGTCGGCAGCGTGGCCGATGACGTGGTTAGCCAGCGAGTCGAAAAACTCGATGCCGTGTTGGTTGCACCCAGACTAAAAGTCGAGATCGTCGAGGTTCCCACGTTGAGTGTGGCTGACTGCATACTGGCCACATTGTTCACGATCGTGATTTTGTACTCTCCTGTTCGTTCGACACGGGCTTTCGGTCGGTAGATGCGGACCCAGCCCGCCGTCAACTTGTTCAGGTCAATCGCGGCCTTGGTCACCAAGCGGACGCTGTTGAAGTTCTGCTGGAAAACTTCCGTTGGCTGTCCTGAGACGTTGACCAGCGAGACGATCGACGTGTGCTGGGTCGCCGTCGTCGAATAGGTGCTGTACGCGAACGTCGCGTTGCGGTACTGAATGATGTCGCCCGGTTGAACCGCCGCCGTGGGAGCCGAATCGGTTCGCACGCCGCTCGTGACGGAGACCGTCTTCACCAGCGTGCCCCACACATAATCCCCCGCCGAAGGGGAGTCGGCCCCGAGATCGGACGAGATGAACTCGGCACCGGCGACACGCAGAGCCTCGATCGCGAGAGCATACGCGCCACCACCGACTCGCGTGCCGACCTTGCCATTGAGGAACGTCACAATATTCTGATTGAGTGTCTGCGCTTGGCTCACGGAAGCCGAGGCCAACACGAACAACAATGCGGGAGCAACGATCAAGATTCGACGCATTAGACCATGCCTCATTAGAACTTCATTCTGAACAACCAAAGGAGCGGCTTGGCACCGTCTCGACTCAGGCAACGTAGGCCATGTTTGAGCTTCTGCCAGCGACATTTCCCCGTTTTAGGAAGAGTCTTGGCGACGTTGATCTCTTGCCACGCTCACTTGTTTCGCGGCGGCAACACCGAGCGCTGAAGCCGATGCCAGAACGACTCATGACGGAAGGGCATCACGACGATGATGTCGAAGTGCCTCAGTGACGAAACGACACTGAGGATCGGCACCTGAACAACTGCCGGCATCCATCCGAAGATCGAGGTGAGCCGGGTGCCGTAAGGCCCCGGGTTCTTCGCCGAACAGTCCGGGGCCTCACGGCACCCGGTTCACCCTAACCTGACAGTTGTTGAGGCACCGGTCCTTACCCCGGTCAGGCTGAGTCCTGTCTGCCCAGTATTGCTGTTCAGCCATTGAGACTCGCAATTGCCGTAAGGCTGTGCGGTTGCCACAATGCCGCCCGCTCGGACCTGCCGACTCCCCCCGCCTCACGCTCCCGCCTGCCGACCACTTCAGCCTCACTGGATACGCACGATGGTCTCGCTGTTTCGATTCTGCTTGGTGAGCGCGATCGTGTTCTGCGGTGAGCGATCTGCACTGCGCGCGGCGGAATCGCCGACATCGCCCGAGCAACTGGAGTTCTTCGAGAAGCAGGTTCGTCCGCTGTTGGTCGAACACTGCTCGGAATGCCATGGCGCGAAGAAATCGGAAGCGGGGCTGCGGCTCGACACGAAGCGCGGCTTCATGAAGGGAGCGGAGACCGGGCCGATCGTCGTCGCCGGGAACGTGGACGGTTCACGGCTGATGAAAGTGCTCAGCTATCGCGACGGTGAAACACAGATGCCTCCCAAAGCCAAACTTCCCGACGAAAAGATCGCGGTCTTCAGAAAGTGGCTCGAACTGGGATCGCCCTGGCCGGAAGAAGCTGTTGGAGCGGCAGGCGGTTCGTCGGCGAAGGACCATTGGGCGTTTCAACCCGTGAAGCGGCCTCTTGTCCCCTCGCCTCCGTCTTCGGGGGAGAGGGCTAGGGTGAGGGGGCCGAGCGGTGATGCAACTCCCCTGACTAAATCCGATTCTTCCTCAGCCCCTCCACCGTCAACCCTCAACCCTCGACTCATCGAAAGCCCCCCTCACCCTAACCCTCTCCCCCCCAAGGCGGGGGGCGAGGGGACAAGGCAAGAAGCGGTGAGCAATGAACGTTCTCCCATCGACTCCTTCATCGTCACGGCGCTCGCATCAAAACAACTCGCGCTGTCGCCGCCTGCGGATCGGTACACGTTCATCCGCCGAGTGACCCTCGACCTGTGGGGCATCCCGCCGACGTTCGAGCAGGTGCGCGAGTTTGAAGAGGACTCGTCGCCCGACGCGCACGAACGGCTGATCGACCGGTTGCTCGCGTCGCCGCTGTATGGCCAACGCTGGGCGAGGCACTGGCTCGACGTGGCCCGTTACGCCGACACCAAGGGCTACGTGTTCACTCAGGAGCCGCGCTACCCGTACTCGTACACGTACCGCGACTACGTCATCGACGCCTTCAACGCCGACAAGCCGTTCGACCAGTTCGTACTCGAACAGTTGGCGGCCGATCAGCTTGGGCTGGAAGCGAACTCGGAGGCCCTCGCCGCGATGGGATTTCTCACTGTGGGTCGGAGGTTCCTCAACAACAATAATGACATCATCGACGACCGGATCGACGTGGTGTCGCGCGGGTTCCTCGGGCTGACGGTGACATGCGCCCGCTGTCACGATCACAAGTTCGATCCCGTGCCGACCGCCGATTACTACTCACTCTACGGCGTCTTCGCCTCGTCGATCGAGCCGGATGACTTGCCGATCATCGGCGTGCCGCAAGAGGCCGCCGCTTATCAAACGTTTCAGACCGAGCTGGCCAAACGCGAACAGACGATCTTGGAAATGGAGCAGCAGGCGCACGTCACACTGATGGACGAGCTGCGTGATCGGGCGGGAGATTGCCTCGTCGCGGCGGCGCGTGAGAACAACAACTGGCTCAAACTTCCCGCCCTCTTCGAGCTGAAGGCCGAGCCGCGCAAGTCTCAGGTCGAACGTTGGAAGAAGTACGTCGAGCGAACGGCATCGTCCTCGCATCCCCTCTTCGCACCGTGGCACCAACTCGCCCAAGTCGGCAATGACGAGTTCCCTCCAGCGACGAGGAAGCTGCTCGCACGCTGGAAGTCCGCGGAAGGTGAGGCCGAAGCCGCGAAGATCAACCCGCTCGTGCGCCAGGCCATCATCGATCAGCCGCCTCAGAATCTGGCGGACCTCGCGCGAGTCTACGGGACGCTGTTTCAGCAAACGGCGACGCAATGGCGCGACCAGTTGAAGCTGCAAGCCGACGCGAAGGGCCTGCCCAATCCTCACGCCGAGCAACTGCGACAGGTCTTGTACGGCGAGGGGGCTCCCGCCGTCGTGACGCTCGACGAGGCACGCGGCCTGCTCGGTCGGGACGTGCGCGACAAGATCACGAAGGTCAGACGAGAAGCCGAGAAATTGAAAATCTCATCGCCGGGAGCGCCGCCGCGCGCGATGGTCATGCGCGACGGCGGGCTGCAAGACCCGCACATCTTGATTCGCGGCAACCCCGGCCGGCCGGGTGACAAAGTCCCGCGTCAGTTCCTCGAAGTCGTCGCCGGTCCCGAACGGAAGCCGTTTGCGAATGGAAGCGGTCGGCTCGAGTTGGCTCAGGCGATCATCGACTCGAAGAACCCGCTCACACCGCGCGTGTTTGTGAACCGAGTCTGGCAACACCACTTCGGCACCGGACTCGTGCCCACACCGAGCGACTTCGGCACACGCGGCCTACCACCGTCGCATCCTGAGTTGCTGGATTGGCTGGCGAGTGAAGTCATCGGCAATGGCTTTGTCCCCTCTCCTCCGTCCTCGGGGGAGAGGGCTAGGGTGAGGGGGCCGAACGGTGCAGACGCGACCAATTCAAATCAGACCTCTTCGTCTGATGCTTCTCTGGCGAACAACGTCTCACCTTCCTCGAAAGCCCCCCTCACCCTAACCCTCTCCCCCGCTGTGTTCGCTGCCTCAAAGACAGGCGGAGGAGAGGGGACCGGAAAAGAGGCTTCACGTTCAGCCCTGCTGTCCGAACCCCGCAATCCGAATTGGTCAATCAAACGCCTCCACCGCGCGATCCTCACGTCGTCCGTTTATCGCCAGTCGTCCGAAGACAACCCTGCCGCGCGAGGCATCGACTCCGAGAATCGTCTGCTGTGGAAGATGCCTCGCCAGCGACTCGACTTCGAGGCGATGCGAGATTCGCTGCTCGCGGTCTCCGGCCAGTTGGACCTGTCATTGGGAGGCCGTCCGTTTGAGAACCAGATGGACACGAACAGCCGCCGCCGCACGATCTATGGGCTGGTGAACCGCAACGATTTGCCCGGCGTCTTCCGCGCGTTCGACTTCGCCGACACCGAAGCCACTGCCGCCGAACGGCCTCAAACCACGGTCCCTCAGCAGGCGTTGTTTGCATTGAATGCCCCGTTCGTTAAGGAGCAGGCTCGCCAAACGGCGGCCTTCGCATTGAACAGTGCCTCGGAAGATGCTGCTCGTCTCAACGTGCTGTACCACCGAACCCTCTCGCGCGACCCGTCGTCTGAGGAGAGGGAACTCGCGCTGCGATACCTCAGCGAAGCCCTGACAACTCCCACCGAGAAGCTCACCCCGTGGGACCGGCTCGCCCAAGTCCTGCTGCTGACGAATGAGTTTTTGTTTGTAGACTGATGGCGTTAGTGATTCAGGACTCGCACACAACCGACCGGCGTTTCTTGAGCCAAACCGACAGACGAAGAAAGGATCAGCCATGTTGACACTCGATGAAATCGAAGTCGCCACCGAGAAGTTGCCGCCCGAGCAGCAGTTTGAACTGATCGCTCGCGTGACGCGACGATTACGGCAGATCACTCCGGCGAACGGTTCGGCAACGCAGTCCACCGGCACGCGACACATCTTGGATATTCCGCCGGTCAGTGCGGGAGTGATGCTGGTTCCGTATCCGTCTCCCGACGATGACATCCTCGAAGAAATGTTGGAGGAGCGGCTGTGATCGTTGGATTGGACACGACAGTGATCGTTGCCGTGGCGATTACATCTCATCCACGTCATTCCGCATGCCGCTCATTGATGGAGCGCATTCGTGCCGACGGAGATATTGTCGCGGTGACTCCCGCAGTGTTGGCGGAGTTCATTCACGTGGTGACCGATCAACGGCGCTTTGCCCCGGCTCTCGACATGGATACGGCGCGCAACATGGCCGTCTCACTCTGGGAGACCGTGGAGACTTGCCGAGTCGTGACCGATGGTTCCGCTGTCACGCAGTTTTCCAATTGGATGGCCGAGTTTCGACTGGGACGCAAAAGAGTCCTCGACACAATGCTCGCGGCGACCTATTTCCAGTCCGGCATCACGACGATCCTGACTCTGAATCCCGCCGATTTCTCGGTGTTCGGCGTGTTCCAATATTTGACGCCCTCTGACCCGAATGAAGTGCCGACATGACGCTCGACTCCGCCTCCATCAATCGTATTGTCGCATCAATGCAGAGCAGTCCCTCGACGCGGCGCGAGTTCCTGTCGCGATCGGGGACCGGGTTGGGATCGCTGGGATTGGCGAGCCTCGTCGCGGGGGCGGGCGGATCGGGTGAGGCTCACGCGGCGGCGGGCACGTCGCCGATGGTGGCTCATGCGCCGCAGTACTCGGCGAAGGCGAAGCATGTCATTCACATCTTTCTGAACGGCGGGCCTTCGCACGTGGACACGTTCGATCCGAAGCCGTCGCTGACGAAGTATCACGGCCAGGCGCTGCCAACCACCAACCTGCCGACCGAACGCAAGACCGGGGCCGCGTTCGGGTCGCCCTACAAGTTCGCGAAGTACGGCGAGAGCGGTATCGAGGTGAGTGAACTCTTCCAGCATACGGCCAAACACATCGACGACATCTGCGTGATTCGGTCGATGCACGCGGAAGTCCCCAACCACGAACCGTCTCTCATGCTGATGAACTGTGGCGACGGGCGACTCGTCCGACCGAGCTTCGGGTCATGGGTCACATACGGGCTGGGGACCGAGAACCAGAACCTGCCCGGCTTCATCGCCATGTGCCCGAACGGCCTGCCGATCACGGGAACGCAGAACTGGCGAGCCGCCTTCCTGCCCGGTGTCTTTCAGGGAACGCACATCGACACCAAGCACACGCAGATCGAACGGCTGATCGAAAACATTCGCAACGACCAGATTGGGCGAGGCGAACAGCGCCGGCAGCTCAATCTGTTGCAGGAACTGAACCGCCGACATGCCGATCGCCGCGCGAACGAAGCCCCGCTCGAAGCTCGCATCCATTCGTTCGAGTTGGCCTACCGCATGCAGATGGAGGCGACCGACGCCTTCGACATTCAGCAGGAACCGAAACATGTCCTCGAAGCGTATGGAACGAGCGTGCAGGCGCGGCAGCTTCTCATCGCAAGACGACTCATCGAACGCGGCGTTCGTTTCGTGCAGCTTTGGCACGGCGAAGGCCAGCCGTGGGACAACCACGACGACATTGAGGTCAATCACCGCCGACTCGCGGGTGAGTGCGACAAGGCCATCGGAGCGCTGCTCGGCGATTTGAAAGAGCGCGGGCTGCTCGATGAGACGCTCGTCCTGTGGGGCGGAGAATTTGGACGGACCCCGACCGTCGAGCTTCCCACGCCCGGAGCCAACGCGGGCAAGATCAACGGTCGCGACCACAATCATCACGGCTTCACCTGCTGGATGGCGGGCGGCGGTGTGAAGGGAGGCCAAGTTCACGGAGCGACCGACGAATTCGGATTCGCCGCCGTCGAGAACAAGGTCGCCGTGCATGACCTTCACGCGACGATGTTGCACCTGCTCGGCTTCGACCACGAGAAGCTGACCTACCGCTACGCCGGCCGCGACTTCCGCCTAACCGATGTCCACGGTCGCGTCGTACCGGAACTGCTGGCTTAACAGCCTATTGAAAAAGGGGCTTCAAAGTCACTGGCAGCGTGAACAAGGGTCGTGTTTTTTAAACGCTTCACAACACCACCTCTCTCGCTCACACTGCGGGTGACATTTTCAACGGGCAGTGAGGATTGGCAAGTTGGGTTGCGACGATTGAAGCCAAGGCAGCGACTCAATCGGTTCTGTCGATTGCAATGGTCGCACAAATGCCGTGAGAATTTCGCAGCGAAACATCGTGCGATAGCAAAAACGTCTCACCGAACTGGACTCAGCCCTAGGTAGTTTGGTTCAGAGCCAGTCCGAAATGTTGTGATTGCAGATCGCGCGGGACTCGCATTCAAGCCCTGCCTCGATAGCTCCTGATTTGTCGAACACTGTTTTTCGCCGCCAAGGACGATTGGAGACTCTTCACCTTCGCGAGGCTCGCCAAAAGTGATGTTCTCACGAGTCCTCCCGCCATTTGCCCACCACCGCTTGACTCACCTCTCAAGTGTTCCAGCCTAGCCCACCCTTGAGGTTTCTCGTGCCTACCGAGCATCGACAAATTGGAGCGGCCTTAGACACGTTGACTCGTGGCGTCTTTCCGTACTTTGAGCGCGAGTTGCTGGCGGTCTATGGCTCCAAGTGGGAAGAGGTGGCACGCGCCAGTTTTCGTGGTCAATCTCCCAACTTGGCTCAGAACAATTTGTGGGACATACACGCCATCCTGACCGTGATGTGGGAGCAGTGGAACGCGGTCTTCCGTTACAAGCTAGGGATGCCGGAACGGAGCCTCGTCAGTGAACTGCGAGATTTTCGCAATCGCTGGGCACATCAGGGTACGTTCACGGAAGACGACAGTTATCGCGTTCTCGACAGTGCCCAACGGTTGCTGCTTGCAGTCGGTGCGATTGCGGAGGCGGAGGAAATCGAAGATCGCAAGATCGATGTTCTTCGAAGCAAGCTCGGTCGCCGTGTCAACGAGGAGCAGGCACGCGTCCGATTCAATCGTGCTCGCTTAACAGATGTGGTGCTGTATGTCATTTGTTGCCTCGCGATCATCACCACGACTTTTTTGATGTTCGGTATGACGCATCTCGGGCCGATCCTGATCACCACATCCTTCACGGCATTTGCCTTTGGCTACTTCATCTATCAGCGGATGACAGCGACGACCCCGGTCTATGGCGTCCACGAATGCCCGAAGTGCAGCAAGGTCATCTACAGCGAAGTCTGTCCGTATTGCGATCCACCGTCCCGATCATCCTCGATCATCAAGAGTGGTTCTTCGACGATCATCAAGGGGGGCTCTTCGCTGAGGTTCCCTCCGTTCCGCGACGTTCCAAGTCGAAGTGAAACAGAACGCGACGCCGTGAGTCCCCGGTAACTTCACGTTCGTTCGTGAATGACTTGTGGTGACTCGCCTCGTCCTATTTTGCAGGCACTCGCAGTTTTGGACTGCGTTGGTTTGTTGGGAGGTAGGCGAACTCGTGAGAGTTCGGAAATCGCCAAACATTCACGCGGTGTTTCCAGCAGTGCTGAAGCACTCGCCAGCGGTACGTTCTCTTGCCTAGGTCGTTGTTGGCGACCGTCGAAGTGACGATTCACGCCCCGGTCTCGCCACAAAATTCACAGAAAGCGCCGTTGACGTAAACCACTTACACGATGAAGATCGCGTGAAGATTCAACTTGGTTCGGCGGCGAACTCGCGCGTCCGAATCCTCACTGTGGTGTTAGGGCAAGCGGCAGATGAAACCGTACCAACCTCAACCGTGGGCTAGCGCCCAGCGGCTGATTTGACTGTGGGTAAGTTTTCATCTGCCGATCGCCTAACTGTCGTCTCAACTGCTGGCTCGGGGAGTACAACATGACCGTAGAGAGCTGGAAGCTGTGGTTGATTCCGTTTGCACTCTGGGGCGTGTACGTCTGCTGGAACAGCGGCTATCAGTCGGGATATGCGGAAGGACATCAGGCCGCATGGGAGATGTCGCGGCCGACGTTGGTCTTTGCCGCGACGGAATCTGCCAGTGATCGCGAGGGTGGAGTCCCGTTCCCCGATGATGATTCGCGCGAATGACTGAGCCGCTCGGCCACTTGCAACCCTTCGTTGGCCGCTCGTCTACTTCGCGCCGCCGAGAACTTCCAACTTTCCGTCGTCGGTCCTGCGTAGCACCGCTTTGACGTGCGGATCGACGATCAACAATTCCGTTCCACGCCACGCGAGGCCGACGGGATTTTTGAGCGGCTCTCCCACGTGAATGGCAACCGGCGCAGCTTTTCCTTCGACCTTCCAGACTGACTTCGCATAGCCATCCGCGATGTAAAGTTCGCCAGCCGCTCCGATCACGACATGGTGCGAGAACTGAAACGGACGCCCCTCAAGCAACACTTCACGCTCTTTGCCATCGACCGAGAGTCGAATGATGGCGTTCTTGCCGTGACACACGGCGATCAGTCGGCCTTCGGCATCCATGGTCAAACCGCGCGTGGCGGCGAGTTCGGTGACTTCGCTCGGTTCACCACCAGCCGCTGGAATCTTGACGATCCGTTGAATCTCGATGTCGGAGGCATAGATCGTTCCGTCCTTGGCGACGGTGATCGCCATCGGAATGCCGATGCCCCCCTTCGTCAGCGGCTGCGGCTGTCCTGCTTCATCGAACCGATAGATTTCTCGTGTTGAGGAATCTCCCGCCAGCAGCTTCCCTTCGTGGTCGATCGCCAAGCATCGGACGGCATTGAGCGGCGTCCGAAATTTCTTCGAGCCTTGAAAATGAACCGACCACTTGTTGTCTGCGAACTTCCAGACGCCGGGCAGATCGCGGTCAGCCACGTAGATCACACCGTCTGCTCCCACCGCAGCAGCCAACGGGTACTTCATCCCCCCGTCTTCTTCAGCCACACAAACCGCGAGGCCAGCAAAAAAACAAACCCCGATGATGACGATCCATTGCAGAGGACGATGCCTCAACAAACGTCGGGCACCACTCACATTGACCTCACCCGTTTGAACACCATCGAGCGAAACGATCATGACTCGACCTTCAAAATTGACGACCAAAATTGAAAACATGGACCTATGAACGCAGTGCAACAACAGGCCAGCCAAAACAAACAAACCCGGCCCAAACGGACCGGGTCGCTGTGGACGCCATCGAAAAGCGGGTGAGGGGAATCGAACCCCCGTCTAAAGCTTGGGAAGCTTTCATTCTACCATTGAACCACACCCGCCAATCGGCGAGGAAACTACCCGCCGCATCAGTGTCGGTCAAGCACAAGGCGGAGTGAGAAAGTCAGGGGCCTTCGCAGGTCGATCCAGTTGACCGGCGTGTCGAAATATTCCGTCGCGGTTTGTCCACATTGCGGCGGCGTCTGTGGCGAGATACCTCAGACACGCGATCTGGACGGCGAGGTTTCCGCGTCTGGCTCAACTGGCCGACCAGCATGAAGCTTTACGGCAACTGTTCGAGGACCGGTCGCTCACGACTGCCGCCGCCAGCTTTGTCCGCCTCACGGAATGGATGATCGCCGCTCGCACATTGCGGCCTGACAGCCCTCAATAAATTCTGCGACACCCTCGAACGATAGCAGGACAAGGTCGCGAACTATTTCGTCTCCCGCTCCAGCAACGGCCCCACGGAGAGCTTCAAAAACGGCCTCCACACGATCCTCCGTCGTTCCTTTGGCATGCTCAACGTCCGCCACTGCCGACTAGGATTCCCTCGACTCGATCGGAAAAAAACGACCACAACAATCAACGTGAGTGGCGGAGAACCTGTTTTGTCATTTGGCGGTTGTCGCCTAAGAACTCATTGCTGCTGGAGCCTCTGAGCCAATAGTCGATGCTGGCGGCTTAGCTCCGTCTGACCTTGGCGTTGATAAACTTCGGCCAGCCATACGTGAATGTGGGCTAGAGTCGGATCCAGTTCAGAACACCTGTTTCCGGCGGCGATGGCCGCTTCAAGATCGCCCAGTTTCCCCAGGACGTGTGAGTACCTGCCGTAGAATTCGGACCGCCACGGATTGACCTCGATCAATCGAGCGTAGTACTTCCTCGCCTGATCCAAGTCCCCCGATTGGTGATTAAGCATCGCCAGCAATTGAAGAGTAATCGCATGCTTGGGTGCGGCCTGAAGGCTGAGTTCCCAGCAATGAGTCGCGGCGTTGAGATCATTCTGCTGCATGTAAACCACACCCAGTGCATTCAGAAGTTCGGTGTCGCCGGGCAGCCGCTCTCGCAGCGGCTGAAGCAAA
>JAYTXB010000960.1:0-3047 GCA_043743205.1 Schlesneria sp. | reverse complement strand
GCACCCGGCTCGCCTGTCAATCAGTTGTCACTCACTCGCGGGTGATGAATTCGTCGAGGTTCATGAGTACGCGGGAGACGGCCATCCACGCAGCGGCTTCTGGCGGGGCGACATCGGCGGGGAGCGGCTTGGGAGCGAAGTCGGTGGCGGACTTGAGGTCGCTCGCGAAATGAGCGCGCTGTTCGTCGAGGTAGTCTCGCAGGCGGGCGAGTTCCTGCGATGAGGGTTGGCGCGATAGGCAGAGTTCGCAGGCGAGCGTGATGCGTTGTGAATCGTCGCTCATCGGCGCGGTGAGCAGGCGCGTGGCCAGACCGCGCGAGAACTCGACGAAGGTCAGGTCGTTGGCCAACGTCAGGCTTTGGAGTGGTGTGTTCGAGCGAACGCGGCGAGTACACGTGACGTTGGCGTCGGGGAAATCGAAGACGGTCATCGCGGGGTAGAGGCTCGAACGCCAGAGCTGCGTGTACATCGCCTTGCGGTGGCGGTCGGAACCGGTGGCCGTCTTCCACGGCTTCTTGTCTTGTGTGAAGTCGAACACGCCGTCGGGCTGTGGCGGATAGACCGGTGGTCCGCCGAGTTCGGTGGTGAGCAGGCCACTCGCTTCGAGTGCCGCATCGCGAATGACTTCGGCATCAAGTCGCAAGCGGCTCTGCCGCGCGAGCAGCTTGTTGATCGGGTCCAGTTCGTCCAACTCGGGTCGATGCCGAGAATCTTGACGATACGTGGCCGACGTGACGATCAGACGGTGGAAGCGTTTGGTGTCCCATGAGGGTTGAGAGTTGAGGGTTGAAGGTTGAAGGGCAGGCGAGGCGGCGGTGGGTGAGACTTGGGCGGCGTTAGGCTCTCGACTCGAACCGCTCGACTGACCACCGAACTCGCTCGCCAACCAGTCGAGGAGTTCGGGGTGCGACGGTGGGGTGCCTTGTGTTCCGAAGTCGTTTTCCGTTTCGACGAGACCTCGTCCAAAATACTTCTGCCAGATGCGGTTGGTGGTCACGCGCGCGGTGAGCGGGTTCTCGGGCGAGACGAGCCAGCGCGCGAGGTCGAGGCGGGTTGAGGGTTGAGGGTTGACGGCTGAGGGGGAAGCGGAGGGGGACGACGGAAGACCTGCGGTCGGGGGCTGTGCGGGATCGGGAGACCCGGACACAACGGAGGGCGCGTCGCGGACAACAACAGGCTCGTCGCGTGTCACGGGAGCGTCTTTCTGCTGCCCCTCAACCCTCGACCCTCGCCCTTCAACCTTCCCCAACACTGCGGGCACGGCCGGTTCGACCTTCGCCCCTTTGCGGAGGAAGTCGCCGCGCAGGTGGATGAAGGTGTCGCGTGGTTTAACCAGTTCCTGCATGACCATCGTGGATGGGAACTTCGGTTCCTGATCGCGCAGCTTGGCGATCTGGTCGAGCTGCGGGTACTTCTCGCGCGCGAGCGGGAGAGTGCGGAAGTGCGCATCGACATCGCGTTTGTGTGTGGCCGAGCGATCGCGCGGCGGGAGATCGACACCGTTCTTCACGTTGAACGGTAGCTTCTTTTTGTCGTCGTCGGTCAGCGTCTTTTCCCACTCGTACTGGTCGTTGAGGATCGCGTCGGTCGAGGCTTTGATCTGCTTGGCTAGCTCCGCGATCTCGGCCCGCAGCGTCTTCTGACGGTCGGGTTCGCCGCGCTCGAACTGCTCGCGCGAGGGAACGTCGATGCGGGGCGCGGCCGGGTCTCCACCACTGAAGGCCGCGTTGTTGAAGTAGGCGAAGAATTGGTAGTACTCGCGCTGGCTGAGCGGATCGTACTTGTGATCGTGGCACTGACAGCAGCCGACGGTCAGGCCGAGAAAGACGGTGCCGGTGGTGTTGACGCGATCGACGACCGCTTCGATCCGGAACTGCTCGGGGTCGGTCCCGCCTTCCTCGTTGATGAGCGTGTTGCGGTGAAAGCCGGTCGCGACGATCTGATCGAGCCGCGCGTTGGGCAGCATGTCCCCCGCCAGTTGCTCGACGACGAACTCATCGAACGGCAGATTGCGGTTGAAGGCTTCGACGACCCAGTCGCGGTATTTCCAGATCGTGCGCGGTTGGTCGCGCGTGTAGCCGTTGGAGTCGGCGTAGCGTGCGGCGTCGAGCCAGTCGCGGCCCCAACGCTCTCCGAAATGGGGCGAGGCGAGCAGGCGATCGACCTGTCGTTCGTAGGCCTCGGGTGACGTATCGGCGAGGAACTCGTGCAGTTCATCGGGGGTGGGCGTGACACCGAGCAGATCGAGCGTCACGCGGCGGAGCAACGTCGCGCGATCGGCTTCCGAAGACGGGGCGATCCTTTCTCGTTCGAGTCGCGCCACGATGAAGCTGTCGAGCGGACCTCGCACGGCGGTGAGTTGCTTCACGTCGGGAGCGACATGCCGTCGGATCGGTTGGAACGACCAGTGCTCGCTCCTCTTCGCGGCGGCGGCGGCGGCGATCTCGTTCGCGGGGGACTTGGCTCCGTCGTCGATCCACTTCCGGATCAGCCCAATTTCGTCGGCGGAGAGGCTTGGCCCCTCGGGCGGCATCTTCGAGACCCCTTCTGCTCCCGTGATGGCCTGCACGAGCAGACTCTTGGCGGAGTCCCCGAGAACGATCGCCGCGCCGCTGTCTCCTCCGTCAAGCATTCCTTTGGCCGAGTCGATACGCAGTCCAGACATCTGTTTTTGGGAGCCGTGACACTTCGCGCAGTGCATCGTGAGCAGTGGCTTTACGCGCGTTGAATAGTCCTCTGCTGGAATTGCTTCCTGCGCGATTGCCTTCACGCAACCGAGCAACAGTCCACACAGGGCACATCCGAATCGAAACGGCATGAGGTGATCCTCAGACAACAAATCAAGGGGCAACAGATGAGGCGAGTATCACGCCGAGCCACAGCGCGGTCAATCAGCGGCTGCGTTCGGCGGCATCTCGGAGAGTCGCGAACTGGTACGCCCGGGACGTTATACCTCGCGCGGTCACGAATGAGGCCTTGGCGAGCCGCATGCCGTCAGGCTGCGGGTTCTTGATCGCCGCAGGAAACCCGCAGCCTGACGGCATGCG
>JAYTXB010000959.1:0-3453 GCA_043743205.1 Schlesneria sp. | reverse complement strand
TGTCGGCTCCCGTGATCTGGTGGATTGTGACCGAACCCCAAATCACACCGACATGTTCACTTCCTCTCAACCCTCAGCACGCATTAGTCGGATGAACCGCTATTCCTTGAACAGCCGACGAGGAGTTTTTTGGCGAGCCGTGAACAGTTCTTCTGTGACCGCGCAGATCATTCGGAAGGTGTCCAGCGATTTTCTGCGGACAACAGTGTCCGTAACTCTTTGATGCCATTTTGAAAAGCGGCGGGGAACATTTCCAGTGGATGTCGGACGCGCGACGTGTTCGGGCCGACATAAGCCGTGACGATGGCCTCCGTCAATGGGAAGCGGCTTTGCATATAGTCATAGATTGCCCGAGTGCGATCCGAATTCAAAAAGGTCCACCAGCCATAATAGATTGTCGCGGAAACTCCATATGGACCGTACCCTTTGCCGTTGCCGGCTGTGTAATAACTGTAGCGGTAGACCCCGTTGCGGCCATCCATGAATTTTGTCGTTCGATAGGCGTTGAAATCGGCCGTTGGGGCGACAATCACATGTTCCATAAACTGGATTTCCAGCCCATTCATGAGATTCTGATAGTAGCCTCGATCCGGCGAACCAACGGGATATGCCTCCATCAAAATTTTCAGCCACAGCGGCCAGCGAATCGCATGCGACGAGTCTTCAGCGATGTCGTCGATAGGCATTTTGTGTAGATTCGGTGCAACTTCCGGGTTGCCCGCATACTGGTACTCGGGATGGTCACTCCAAACGCCCGGTTGGAAGAGCCATCCACCATCCGGTTTAGACACGACGAATTGTTCAAACATGGTGCGAGCAATCTGGAGCACGTCATTTAAGACAGCGGTGTGGGCTTCGACGGTACCCGTCAGCCGCTCATACTTCTTCAGTTCGGCGGCGATCGTGATGACGAAGATATCGTGTTCGGTGATGCCGCGGTAATACTTGTACTTCGTCGTCGTCACGTCGCGTTTCCAAATCACTCGTTCACGCATTCCTCCTTGAAATGGGGGGCTGTCCCACATCCAGGCCGGTTGGAGCAGCCAGAGCTTTTCAACCTCATCGTACAGCAACTTGACCATTCCATCGGGGATCAGATCCCTGCGGCCATTCTGGGCACACAGCGTGATGAACCGGCTGGCGAGGTAGTAATATTCGAGCCGATACAATTCGACATTGATCGACGGCTTGGCGGCCATGAAGCGGCGTAAATGATCGGCGAACTCGTTGCGCCAGCGATCGTCCTGAACGGCGAAGGCTCGTTCCAGGGTAACTTGTAATGTGTGCGTGGCATCTTCGATGTTCTGGTCACTCCATAAATCATCGCGTAGGTATGGCGTCAGCACTCGATCCCATAACTGCTCGGTATTCTCGTAAAGCGTGATCGTAAATATCCGATAAGCTTCGGGGCCTGAAGGCGATCCCATCGAACGCACTCCCAATTCGATATCGTACACCCCGGCGAGCAGGCCGGTTGTATTCCAATCCCAGACAGGGTTGGCACCAAACTCCTTGACAATCGTCCATCGCCCCTTGAGCTTGATTCGAATGCGATACTCGTAGCTTCCCGTTCCTCCGAGCCCCTGTGCCTGAATTGGAACGAGGTCGCCCGAACGAACGGCACTCGATAAATCTCCTACAAACGTAACCCCGGTTGCAGGCGTAACGCTGGTGAGCGTGATAGTGGGGGGGGCGCGGCCGCCTCGTAAGCCGCCCGCGATCCGACCTGCCGCACAAACGCCGTGACGTAGTAGATGTCGGTGGGCAGCCCGGTGGTATTCCACGTCCAAGTTTCCATGTTTGAGTAGTCGCGCACGACTTGCCACTCACTTTGAGATGATCGCATCCTATATTGGTAATCGTAGGCCGGTGCCTGCCCCCGCGCGGTGGCCGAGAAACGGATCGTCGTCCCCGGTGCGATTCGATTGGGCTGATCCGACACCAAATCCACGCCAGTCGCTCGCTGCGGTGCCACGAGACTCAGAACGGGACTGATCGCATACGCCTCCCGCGAGGCGGGAGACATCGCCGCACGGACTTTGACCTCTACGTAGAACTCGTCCGGCGAATAGAGCGTTGTATTCCACATCCAACTCGCATCCGACGAATACTCACGAACAACATGCCACGCGAGACGCGATGAACGAAGGCGGTATTGGAATTCATATTGGCCCGATCCTCCTCTTCCAGTCGCAGTGAATCGAACTGTTTCGCCTAAAACGGTCGTGGCTCCTCCATCGTAGACCAGCGTAACTCCTGTTGCCGGCGCGACACTCGTCAGCGTGATGGTCAACGGGATTGCGGCCGCTTCGTAGTTGGCAGTCGATCCGATCCGACGCACAAATGCCGTGAGATAGTAGATGTCAGCGGGTAGCCCGCTGGTGTTCCATGTCCACGAACCGTTTGTGGCATAGTCCCGCACCACTCGCCACTCACTGCGCGAAGAGCGCATCCGATACGAAAACTCAATGCCACTCGTGGTGCCGACGACCTCTGCTGTAAACGAGATCGAGATCCCCGGAACCTCCCGGTCGGAACTCGTGCTGGTCAGAACTGGTTGCGTTGGAACCGATTGAGATGTGGCCTGAATTGGCTGCGATTGCTTGCTGGCGGTAGCGGCGCGATTTGAGTTGGCCCGAACACCGTCGGACATCTTTGGGTAAGTTTCGTGCTTTGCAATTCTGCCGGGAACGCCGCTCGGTTTACTGCTGGGTTGAGACTTCGCTCGTGTCGGTTTTGAAGCTGCCGATGCGGGGGGCGACAGGGGCGAGAACCTCGACGAAGTCGATGCCAACAGGTGTGCTCGGCCCGAAGCTTGGTTCGGTTTTGGAGCGACTTGAGAGAATTCATTCATCACATGAATGAACAGTTCGCAATTCGCGAGTGCGCGGATGAGTTCCTGCCGGTAGGCTTCGAACTCGATGTCATCGACTAGGAATGGGCAGTCGGCCTCCAATTCACTGCGAACCTCGTTCAACTCCATCGATGCCACAAACTGTCGCATGAACTCGTGAGCCGTTTGGGGTGCCGGCAGTCCCCAGTCTTTATCAACAACCAATCGGTGCGTTCCCGACTCAGGGTCGAATTCGAGCGACGAAGCCGTTTCAATATCTAAAGTATCACGCAGGCCTCGAACTTCCTCGACGCTCAAACGATTACCCGCGCGGCGGTTGGCTCGAAGCAACCAATGTGCGTCGTCACTGAATTGCAGGTCAAGCCAGTCAAGAACGTCGGCTTCTTCAATCGTGCTGACCCCCTCAATCAAGACGGAGGGTGCTGATGGATCGCCTGCGTCCAAAGCATTCATTGCATTCAGTGTCTGTGAGGAGAAGCCCGCAAACTCGGCGATCCTCAGCAGAGAACGATCCGCAATCCGGGGACTGCGAATGGCATCGGTCACGACAGAGCGAAGCGAATTCGGAGCCACTTTATGAACGGCGCGAATCCGTATCG
>JAYTXB010000958.1:0-6591 GCA_043743205.1 Schlesneria sp. | reverse complement strand
GAGGCCCCGGGTTCTTCGCCGAAAAGTCCGGGGCCTCACGGCACCCGGCTCACCAAACTCCAACAGTTATTGATGCGCCGCTCCTCAGGAACGAAATGTCTGCGGAATGAACCCGCATGACAGACCACTCCGGTGTGTTCGGCAGTCTCCACACACTCTGATTTTGCACCGTCACAAACAAATTGATGAACTGAATCCCGTAGAGATTGGAACCACTCCAGTGAACGCGCAAACTCTCCAAGAACTACTCCATCGATTTCAGGCTGGTGGCATTGAATGGGCCACCGTTGAGCGGGAATTGAAAGCCACGTATTCCGGAACGGTCCCCACTCCGGAGGCACTTGTCGATCTGGACCGTGTCCGACGTTGCGGCTTTCCCGAAGTGGTCTATGGTCCCGGAAAAACACCGCTGGCCGTCGTCGATGTCTTTCGTGCTCAGCAACGCGCGGGACAGAACTCCTTCGCCACGCGTGTCACCGCCGAACAGGCCGAACTCATCTGCCAAGTCTTTCCCACGGCACGGCACAACGAGATCGCGCGGACCCTGACGCTCATTCACACCGCGATGGAGACTCGTGGCAAGGTCGCCGTGGTGACGGCTGGCACCAGTGATCGACCGGTCGCCGAAGAAGCGGTCGAGACCGCGCGGTGGATGGGTTGTGCCGTGAACGTGATCGTCGATGTGGGAGTTGCCGGTCCACAGCGATTGCTGACACAGCGCGAACGGTTCGCGGCCGCAGATGCCATTGTCGTTGTGGCGGGAATGGAGGGAGCCTTGCCTTCCGTTGTGGCTGGCTGGGTCGCTGTTCCTGTGATCGCCGTCCCGACGAGTGTCGGTTACGGCGCGAACCTCGGTGGATTTGCGGCCATGCTCGGGATGCTGAATAGTTGCGCGTCGAACGTGGCAGTCGTCAACATCGACGCGGGCTTCAAAGGCGGCTATCTCGCGGGGATCATCGCGCGCCAAGCCTCGGCCTCGGTGTAGCAAGCCACGATTCGCGATCGCACAAAGTCAATCAACGCTTGATCCTGATCTCGGCCCGCAAACTGAGCGATCTCTTCGACGGTGATCGGTTCACCGACCACCATGCGGACTCGCACGGGCTTGAGGAACCAACTTTTCCGCCCCAATGCCTGGAACGCACCGGCGATTCCGACCGGATAGATCGGCAGCTTGGCTCGCCGCACGATGGCCACGAAGCCCGGCTTTAACTCACCAACCGCACCGGTCTCCGTGCGAGTCCCTTCCGGAAAGACGCCCACCAGAAAACCATGCTGCATCCGCCGAATAGTCTCGCGCAGACTGGCCGAACTCGCGGCCTCGCGACTAATGGGCATGGCGTAGGTACTACGTAGTACCCAGCCGATGGCGGGAACTCGAAACAGAGAGTCTCTCGCCAAAAAGCTGATCGGACGATGAAGCGGTAAACCAATCAGCATGGGGTCCAAAAAGCTTTGATGATTGGCGAGGATCAATCCTCCTGCCGCAGCGTCCAAGCGTTCGTGACCGCGCGCTCGATAGCCCAACCAAACACAGAACACGTTCTGCATGAGAAGTTGGAGTGCCCGCCAAACAATATTGCGAGACATCGGAGACGGAAGCAGAGCGGGTTCTGGCGACTGAGACATCCGTAGGTTGCTTGCTGATCAAAAGAGAGTGTGTTGGGAAGAGGCTCGCGGTTCTAATCGAGACCACGGTGAGTTGTCACGGGAGTTGGCTGACAATGGTTAGGGGCCTGCGAGTGGAAAGCAATCTGCGTGAGCATCGACAAACTTTAGCGATCTGAGATGGCGAGCGAGTTTCGAGTCGGCAGTGTCGTGGTTAGAATCCCGCTCGCTTTTGAGCCCCTCGTTTCTCACCTCCCTTTTTTCCAACAAGGACTGCAACATGACTGTTCGATCGACTGTGTGGGTTTTGGCGGCAATGTTCGTGAGTTCCTCCGTAGTCTGGTCCGCCGATGCGGCGAAGCCCAAGCCACTCAAAGCTCTGCTCATTACGGGTGGATGCTGTCACGACTACGGGCGGCAAAAAGAGGTTCTCAAGCAGGGGATCGAGCAGCGGGCAAATGTCGAGGTCAAACTGGTTCACACGGACGATAAGACCACCAAAGCGCGGTTCGAGATGTACGAGAGCGCCGACTGGGCCAAGGGCTATGACATCGTCATTCACGACGAATGTACTTCGGACGTGACCGAGCGTCCCTATGTGGACAACATTCTGAACGCACACAAAAACGGTGTGGCTGCCGTGAACTTGCACTGTGCCATGCACTGTTACCGCGTCGGGACGGACGAATGGTTTCAATTCGTCGGGATCCACTCGACAGGCCACGGTCCACAGAAACCGATCGATGTCACTTTCATTGACCAAAAGCACGCCGTGAGCCACGGGTTGGAAAACTGGACGACAGTCAACGAAGAGCTTTACAACAACGTCCGTCTGTTTGAGACCTCAAAGCCACTCGCACGCGGTCGCCAAGACACCGGCAAGAAGGTCGATGATTTTGTGGTCGCGTGGACGAACGAGTTCGGAAAGTCGCGCGTCTTCAGCACGACGCTCGGCCACAACACGGACACCGTTGCCGATGCCCGCTACCTCGATCTCGTCTCACGCGGACTGCTCTGGTCCGTTGGCAAACTGACCGACGAGGGGCAGGCGATGCCCGGCTACGAAGGGACCGGCGTCAAGCCAATCGTCTTGAACGATCTCAAGCCACAACCGGACCCAAAGGCTTCTGCCAAGTAAGGACAGGTCGCCACATCGTCGCCCAACGAGACGAATTGGCCATCGTTGCCAGCGGGTGGGGGGCTTTGGAACACGCCAGCGACATCCAAGACCGCGAGCGGTGCGTTCCGAGGACTCCACGTACCTGATGTCTATTCTTTCCTGACCACTTCGATTGAGGACTGCCACAGATGGTTAAAACTGCTTCCACCATGCTGCCACTCGGGACGGATGCTCCGCCGTTCTCGTTGCCGAACGTCGATGGCCGGATTGTTTCGTTGAGTGACTTCGCGTCGGCGAAGGGCTTGCTCGTCATCTTCATGTGCAACCATTGTCCGTTCGTGAAGCATCTGCGCACGGCACTCGCCGAATTCGGGCGCGAGCTTCAGGCGCAGGGGGTGGCGGTGGTTGGCATCAGCTCGAATGATGTAGCGACTCACCCCGGCGATAGCCCGGAGCTGATGATCGAAGAACATCGCTCGGCGGGTTACTCGTTCCCTTATTTGTTCGATGAACAGCAGGAGGTTGCTCAGGCTTATAAGGCCGCTTGTACTCCCGACTTTTATCTGTTCGATGGAGTTCAATCGCTCGTCTATCGAGGCCAATTCGATGCGAGCCGCCCGGGCAACGGCAAGCCGGTCGATGCTGCTGACCTAAGACTTGCGGTTGAAACGCTGCTGGCAGGCAAAACTCCGTTGATCGAGCAACGGCCGAGCATCGGCTGCAACATCAAGTGGATCGCCGGAAACGAGCCAGACTATTTCACCGGACAGTCGGCAGTGGAATGAGTTGTCAATGCGCGAGGTATAAAGCAAGTGCCATTAGCCGGAACGCTCCCCCACCCGATTGTCGAATTTATGCTGATATAAGAATAGGACCGGATTCCTGATGCCGTTTGCTTCTGCACTTTCTAATCGTCCAAGCTTGGCGGCTGCGATCGAAGAGACCAGTCTCACGATTGCCGCAAGCTTGGGAGGCGTCGCGCCCGACTTGGCCTTCGTGTTTGCGTCACATCACTATGCGTCTCGCTTCGCTGTGTTGGCGGCTCAGTTAAAGCAGGCTCTCCGCGCGAAACTGTTGCTGGGCTGCACGGGTGAAACGGTCGTCGGTGACGAGCGGGAGTGCGAAGATGGACCGGCATTGTCGGTCTGGTGTGCGGTCCTTCCCGGCGCAACTCTCGAACCATTCGAGTTGTCGTTCGAGCAAACTCCCGACGGAACGCTCTGCACCGGATTACCGGAGGATCTGGCCGAAGGCCGGTTGGAGACGCGGGCGGTGTTCTTGTTGGGCGAACCATTCACCTCGTCGCCTCAGTCCGTGATCGATCTCGTCAATGATGAGCTTCCCGGCGTGCCACTCTTGGGAGGCATGGCGAGCGGCGGCGGTCCCGGCGTGAACCGTCTGTTCTTGAATGACCGCCTGCTTGAACGGGGGGCGATCGGCGTGGTCCTGCGTGGTGGGCCGCGTGTGACGAGCATTGTGTCACAAGGCTGCCGTCCGATTGGGATGCCCTTCATCGTGACGAAGGCGGAACGAAACGTCATCTTTGAACTCGGCGGCGTCACGCCTCTGCAACGTCTGCAAACTCTCTACCCAGAGTTACCGAAACGCGATCAGGAGTTGGTCGAACGCGGAGTGCATCTCGGCGTGGTCATGAACGAATACCAAGACAGCTTTCATCGCGGAGACTTTCTGATCGTGAACGTGCATGGCGCGGATCGTCATAGCGGAGCATTGGCCACGGGGGGAATGATGCGCGTTGGGCAGACGGTGCAGTTCCATATTCGCGATGCCGAGACGGCCGACGAAGATTTGCGGCAACTGCTCGAGCGTCACAGTCGAGCGGGGTCGAGTTCGCGTGGGGCGCTGCTGTTCAGTTGCAACGGCCGCGGGTCAAGAATGTTTTCCGATCCGAATCACGATGCCCTCGCCATCCAGCAATGCTTAGGACCAATGCCGCTGGCCGGGTTCTTCGCACAGGGTGAACTGGGACCGGTCGGTAACAAGAACTACATCCACGGCTTCACCGCCAGCGTCGCGCTGTTTGAGGATGCCTGACCATGCAATTGCAGAGAGGCTTTCCCATCCCGGTCGCTCGTCGTGGCGGCTATGTTTCGATTGGCAACTTCGACGGCGTCCATTTCGGTCATCAGTCGATGCTCGACGCGCTGACCAGTCGCGCTCGTGCCGATGGCGTATCGGCGATTGCCCTCACGTTCGACCCACATCCGATCGCACTGTTGCGCCCTGAAGCCACACCACCGCCGCTCACGTCGATCGAACACCGCGCCGAGTTGCTCGGCCGGTACGGCGTCGATCTGGTGTTGGTGCTTCCCACGGATCGCCAACTGCTCGCACTCACTGCCGACGATTTTTTTGACACCGTCGTGCGCGGCGAGTTGCACGCGCGGGGACTTGTCGAGGGGCCGAACTTTTTTTTCGGACGCAATCGCTCGGGCAACATCACCGTGCTGAGGAGCCTGTGCACCACGCACGGTTTGTCGTTCGATGTCGTGCCCCCCGTCACCGTGGATGAACAGTTAGTGTCGTCGAGCGTCATCCGGTCGTTGATCGAATCAGGTGACATCGGCCACGCCGTCAGATTGCTCGGCCACCCGTATCGCGTCCGTGGAACGGTCGGTCGAGGAGCCGAGCGAGGTCGAACACTCGGTTTTCCCACTGCCAATTTGTTCGATGTCCCGACGCTCACCCCCGCGAATGGTGTCTACGCGGCACTCGCTCACCTTCCATCGCAACGTCACGCCGCCGCTGTCCACATCGGCCCTAATCCGACGTTCGGTGAAGTGGCGAGAAAAATTGAAGTTCACATTCTTGACTTCACCGGTGATCTGTACGGACAGCCGCTGGAGATCGACTTCCTCGATCGCGTGCGCGATGTTCGACGCTTCGATTCCATGGATGATCTGCGATTACAACTGTCTCAAGATGTCGCCGCTGTCCGAGTCGCGGTGAGTCATTCCATGTCTGAGATTCCCCGATAATCAAGCCAGTCAATTCCTGCCGCGCGCAGTTATAACCGCCATCCGAAAGCGTGCGGTTATTCGTCACGCGGTGAGAATTGACGCTGCTCGTCACCCAGGTTGTCGCCTCGCCGACAGTAAACGTATCCGTCACTTTCGGCCGCGTGCGGTTAAATGAGATTGGAATTGTCACGGCAGTCGCCGTGAATCATCCGGGCTGACCGCGCGAGATTCTTTACGATCCGAACGCGGTTCTTTCACCACCGCTTTACTCACACTTCAAGGATTCGTCGATGTCCTCCGTCCCTGCTGGCAAGCGTGTATGGAACTGTCCCGACTGCGGCGGCGAAGTCCTGCTGTCAGTGACACAACTCGACCCGCTGGCATGTCCGGCCTGCGTCGCGAAGTTGAAAGGGGGGAGTTCGCCCACGAGTGCTGGTTCGGTAGCAACCGGTAGCACGGTCGATCTCCTGCAAATAGTGATGGCTCAAGCGATGAGCTTAAAGCTGGCCGCCTTCGGCATCGCGAGTCTCTTAATCGGACTGTTGCTGGGTCTGTCAATCGGCTTCTTCGCAGGTCGAGCCACCGCACCGCGGTCCACGGCTCCGTCGCGAGGGTCAGCCTCGCCCGACTCACCGTCATCGCGATCCACGTCCCGCGCGAGGGAGCTCGATACTGAACCGACGGTGGAAGTGGAATCCGATCGTCCGGACGAATCGACTCGCCCCGGCCCTGGTTACAAATGGGTCAAAAGCTATACACGTAAGGACGGCGTGAAGGTGGAGGGGCACTGGGCTCGTGACTCCAACGCCCGCAAGTAGATGGTGGCCTCAATCCTCGCAAGCAGAGCTTCAGCTTCACTTGCTCCGCGCGACCCCTGACTCG
>JAYTXB010000957.1:0-6414 GCA_043743205.1 Schlesneria sp. | reverse complement strand
CCCCGCAGAAACGTCCGACCGCAGGTCTCCTCTTTTCCGGAACGCCCCGGAAATGCAGAGGAGACCTGCGGTCGCGGCCTGTGCGGGGTCAGGAGACCCGCGCACAACGTGGCCCCGACCTCGGGCTTCTTCCTTTGGACTGCGGGGATTCATCACCGCTTTCTTTTCTGGCTGTTTCATGTTTCGTTAGGCGAGCGGCAAGAGTTCGCATACCCGCCGTAGACCGGACGCCTACGTCCGGTCGGCTCGAAAAGACCGGACGTAGGCGTCCGGTCTACGGTCAATTCTGACCTGCCGCTCGCCTAAGGGCTCAGCAGCGGCCGGTGAAATCCAACACGAGGCGAGATGCAGAGAAAGGAAAGCGGTGATGAATCCCCGCACTCCCAATGGGGCGACCGTCGTTCACTTCCCGCCGCGCCACGTGACCGGGTGGTTGGTTTCGAGGTCGAAGTCGGGCCAGTTCTTGGCGATCCAGGCCGCTGCTTCGTGGAGGTTGTGGAACTGTCTCACGAGGGGAGCGGGTTGAGCGGCGGCGGCGGGTGGTGGGGAGGCGTTCGCGGAACGGTTGTTGTCCGGCAGCTTGGGATTCAGGAACACCGGCCGTCCGTCATGCAGTACCAGTTCCTCGAACCTCTGGAGCATCCAGTCCCGCGATTCCGCCACACAACCGGGATGCGAGAGCAGCCGCGCCAAGGATCGCGGATGCGACATCGAGAGGAACGCTTGGCGTAGTGCGGAGTAGTCAGCATTTCCATCAAGGGCCAAGTACACATCGGATGTCCCCCGATAGTCGAGCAGGAGCGTCGAGGCGGTCGTTGAAATCCGATCGCGCGTCGTTGGTTCGAGCAAAGGAATGATCGTCGCCAATAGCCGTGAAAGTGATTTCTTGGGGAAGCCACTGTCAATAGACTCAACCAGCCTCTCGGCAGTTCGTACTCGGTGCTCCGGACTCAGTCGGGTAGCCAATGCGGCGAGCGCGTTCCCCACTCCGTAACGTCTGATCCAGTCCGTCGATTTTTCCAGCACGGGGATCAGGGCATCCCATCCTCGCGTTGTCTGTTCTGGACTCAGTCGGAAAGATAACGCGGTGAGCGCCTTCCCAACTGCGTCAAGTGCGTTCGCCTGCGTCGATTTTTCCAGCACAGCGATCAGGGCATCCCATCCACGCATCGTTTGCTCCGAACTCAGTCGGGGAGCCAACACGGCGAGCGCAGTCCCCGCTGCGCCAAGCGCGTTCGCGTCCGTCGATTTTTGCAGCGCGGCGATCAGGGCATCCCATCCACTCATCGTTTGTTCCGAACTCAGTCGGGGAGCCAACACGGCGAGCGCAGTCCCCGCTTGGTGATGTACGTACGGGTTCGTCGATTTTTCCAGCACGGCGATCAGGGCATCCCCTCCGCTCGCTGTCTGTTCCGAACTCAGTCGGAAAGCCAACGCGGCGAGAGCATCCCCCGCTGGATAATTTGCGTACGCGTTGGTCGATTTATTCAGCGCTGCGATCAGGGCATCCCATCCGCGCGTTGCCTGTTCAGAACTCAGTCGGGGAGCCAACGCGGCGAGCGCATTTCCCGCCGCGTCAAGTGCGTATTGGTCCGTCGATTTTTCCAGCACGACGATCAGAACATCCCATCCGCGCGTTGTCACAATCTGATCGGTTCGGCTGACAGCGAATCCGATGAACTCGCTGCACTCTGATTCATATTTGCTCACGAAATCGGCTAGGAAATGCACGCTCTCTTCAAGGGCAGGGAGATCAGCGGAGCCGAGTTCGAGCGCGAGCCAGCAGGCGGCGATCCGGATCCGGGGATCGGCTTGCAGGTCGCGCTGTTTGGCGGAGACGAGTTCGATGGCTTTTGTTCGGCGCGCGGGGCTGACGCCGACGGTCGACTGAATCACACGTTCGGCTCGGCGCGCGGAACGGATCGCCGAATACAGCCTCCAAGGCGCGGAGTTGCAGCCGTGAATCGCTGAGTGCGGACCATTCGACGAAGCTCTTGATTTCGGTCGGATTGAGCTTGTCGTCGCTGCCATAACCAATCGAGCCGACCAAGCTGTCGATGAGGTGACGTTCGGCTTTGTCGCGTTGCTGCGACTCGGCGTTTCGGGCGACGACGGCCTTTTGTCGCTCGACCTCTTTCGCGTCACGCTCGTTCGCGACTTGCTCCAGCGCGCCGATCGCTTTCGACTCCGAAGTGCGGGCCTTTTGTTCGGAAAGTGTCGCGGCTTTTTCGGAAAGTGTCGCAGCGTGTTCGGCTGTTCTTGCGCGGAACAGGCCCCACGTCGTGCCGATGATGCCGATGACGAGTGTGGCGGCGATGACACCGGCGGCGATGACTTGGCCTCGGTGTTTTTTGACGAACTTGCGGAGGCGATAGGCGGTGCTGGGCGGGCAGGCTTCGACCGCCTCTTCGTTGAGGAAGCGTTCGATGTCGCGGGCGAGGCCGGTGGCGGTGTCGTAGCGGCGGCTCCGTTCCTTTTCGAGCGACTTCATCACGATCCAGTCGAGGTCTCCGGCCAGCGAACGCGGCAAGTGACGCGGGTCGATGCTCCGCTGGGCGGCGATGCTCGGAAAGCTCAGGCTGCCGCTCAGCCGTGTGCTGGGCTTGGGTGGCTCGACCTCTTTGATCAGTCGCAACACCTCAGCATAGACGGCCTGATTGAGTTGTTGTCGTTCGAGCGGAGTCGTGCCGGTGAGGAGTTCGTACAGCACCACGCCGAGCGAATAGATGTCGGTCCGCGTATCGACATCAAGGTTGTTGTGCTCGGCCTGCTCGGGACTCATGTAGAGCGGCGTGCCGACCATCACGCCGTGGCCGGTGTGCAGCGTCTGCTCGGTCAGCGGTTGATGCAGCGCCTTGGCGAGGCCGAAATCGATCACCTTCGGAACCGGCCGGCCGTCGTACAGGCAGACCAGAATGTTGGACGGCTTCAGATCGCGATGGACGATCCCCTTGTGATGCGCGTGCTGCACCGCCTGACAGACGGGGATGAAGAGTTCGAGCCGCTCCTTCAACGAGAGCTTCGCCCGGTCGCAGTATTCGGTGAACGGGACCCCTTTGACGTACTCCATCACAAAGTACGGATGGCCCTGCTCGGTGACACCGCCGTCGAAGACCTTCGCGATGTTCGGATGATCCATCATCGCCAGCGCCTGCCGCTCCGCCTCGAACCGCGCGAGAATCTGCCGCGAATCCATCCCCGCCTTGATCAGCTTGATCGCGACCTTCCGTTTGACCGGCTGCTGCTGCTCGGCCACCCAGACCGAACCCATGCCCCCCTCGCCAATGTTTTCGAGCAGCTTGTACCGCCCGCCGAGAAACTTGCTCGATGACGTGGACTTCGGCCCGAGGATGGTCTCGGCAAACGGAGCGGCATCCACAGGCGGCTGGACGATGGGTGGCTTGACGATCGGCGGTTGGGCAACAAGTGGGTTGGCAATAGGCGACTTGCCAACGGCGACTTCGAGCTGGTCATTGATCGCGAAGAACGCCCGCAACTCGTCAGCAAACTGCGGGTGCCGGTCGATCAGTTGCTGCCGATCAGGCTGCTCGCCCCGATCAACCGCGCCGAGATAACTGGCCAGCAAAGCGTTCAGTTCGGGATTCTCGGAAGAGTGGCTCGCGGCAGGCGACATGCTGGCATCCTCTGGAAAGTGCGTGATTCGAGCGTCCAGTGTAAAGACGACATCCGTCCGCCAACAGACCGCGCATTCTGGGGGCTGATGCCGAGAAAGCGGAAACGCGGTGTGTCGGGTTGATCATCGAAGAGATGCAGCAGTAGGGTGGGCATTGCCCACCAGGAACATTGAACTACAAAGATGGGTGGGCGATGCCCACCCTACGAATACTATGAATACTAAAAGCGTGAGCGAGGGACGTGTTTCTCGACGTTTCCGCAATCTCACCATCCCTCGCTCACGCAGCGGGTTACTTTTTCAACGGGCTGATTAAACGACTAATCCGACAGTCCGCTCGTCGGGGTGGTTCCCGCGCTTCTGCGCTACGTCAAACGGTAGCGCAGAAGCGCGGGAACCACTGGGACAAGCCCCAGTGGCGGGATGACAAGTCATGCCGCTCGCCTAAGAGCTTTGAGAGAGAGCTGGCGATGCCGTTTTCAATGCGGGCTGACCATCGACACTCGTGGTCTCGCCCATCATTATCTCGCCCGCGCCGGGCCTGATGCTGGCCGCCTCGGTTCCCTTTCCTGAAGTGACTGCTCATGACCGCTTCGCCTCGCGCTGAGATCGACTCACTCCGTGCGGACCTGCGTCGGCACGATGCCCTCTACTACGTTCACGCGGCACCGGTCATTGCCGATCACGAGTACGACCAACTGATGCAGCGACTAATCGCGCTCGAAGAGGCTCACCCGGAACTGGCCACCGACGACAGCCCGTCGCGCAAAGTCGGGGGCGAGCCGATCGAAGGCTTCGTCACCGTCGAGCATCGCGTGCCAATGCTCTCCATCGAGAACGTCTACATCGAAGAAGGTGACAAAGGGAGCGTTCGCAAGTTCGACGCCGACGTGCGGAAAGACCTCGGCGTGCAACCGGCCTACTCGATCGAGTTCAAGATCGACGGCGTCTCGCTCGCGTTGATCTATGAAAAGGGTCGATTGACGCGGGCCTTGACGCGCGGCGATGGACGGCGCGGCGACGATGTCACGAACAACGCCCGCACGATGGGAGGCGTCCCGCTCCGACTGCTCGGTGACGACGTGCCACCCGTGATCGAAATTCGGGGCGAGGCGTACATCGCCAACTCCGACTTCGCTCATCTGCGTGCCGAGCAAATCGCGGCGGGAGAAGCTCCATTCGCCAACCCACGCAACGCCTGCGCGGGGGCGCTCAAGCTGCTCGATCCCAAGCAATGTGCCGCGCGGCGACTCCGCTTCTTCGCACACAGCGTCGGCTACAGCGAAGGGACGGCCTATCGGACGCACCGCGACTTTTTGCAGTCGGTCGCGCGCTGGGGCATCCCGACCACACCGCGCTGCGCCACGCTCGCCAACATGGATGAGACGCTGGCCACCGCGCATCAACTCATGGACGAACTCCACACGCTCGACTTCGAGGTCGATGGTCTCGTCATCAAGTTGGACGACCTCGCTCAACGCCACGAACTCGGCTCGACCAGCAAATCACCCCGTTGGGTGATCGCCTACAAGTGGGAGAAGTACGAAGCCGAGACGCGCGTCGCCGACATCCTGATTCAAGTCGGCAAGACCGGCGCGCTGACGCCCGTCGCGTGTCTCGAGCCGGTGGAGATCGCCGGGACGACCGTCTCCCGTGCCAGCCTCCACAATCGCGACGAGATCGCGCGGCTCGACATTCAGATCGGCGATCGTGTCGTCGTGGAGAAGGCCGGAAAAATCATCCCGCACGTGGTGCGCGTCGAAGCCCACCATCGCGACGGGACGCAGCGCCCCTTTGAATTTCCGACGGCCTGCCCCGAGTGCCACACCGCCGTCGAACAGGATGAAGGCGGCGTCTACGTCCGCTGTCCCAACCCGACCTGCCCGGCTCAATTACGCGAGGGCCTCCGCTACTTTGCCTCGCGTGCCGCGATGGATATCGAGGGCCTCGGTGCCAAGCTCATCGAACAACTGACCGACAAGCAACTGCTCACCAGCTTTGCCGACATTTATCGGCTCGCCGATCGCCGCGAGGAGTTGCTCACGCTGGATCGTGTCGGTGAGAAGTCGATCGACAACCTGCTTAAAGGGATCGCCGACTCGAAAGACCGACCGCTTTGGCGACTCCTCACTGCGCTAAATCTCAGGCATGTCGGCGTTCGCACCGCGCAGCAATTGGCCGAACGATTCGGCGCGATGCCTGCCATTGCGAGTGCCTCTGAAGAAGAATTGGCTCACGTCGATGAAGTCGGTGACGTGATCGCGAAGTCGGTGCGAGCCTTCTTCGCGAGTGACTATGGCCAACGCATCGTCTCCGAACTGACGAACCTCGGTCTGAACATGGGCGACGCGGCAGCAGCGGCGGCGAATGCTGCGGCCAAAGCGGCGGGAGTTCTCTTCGGCAAGTCCGTGGTCGTCACCGGTACGCTCTCCCGTTTCACGCGCGATCAGATTCAAGAGCTGATCCAACAACACGGCGGCCGCGCGTCGAGCAGCGTCTCCAAGAAGACCGACTTTGTCGTCGCCGGGACCGACGCCGGGAGCAAGCTCACCAAAGCCCGCGACCTCGGCGTGACGGTCCTCGATGAAGCGGCCTTCGAAACGTTGCTCACTCAACCCACGGCGGCACCCGTCGCCGCCCCTACGCTCAAGACACAGCCATTCCTGTTTGACTGAGAATTATTGGCTCTCCGCCATTCCTGTTGGCCCGCAGAAATTAGCCGCAGGGCGCTAGCCCCGGTTAAGCGAAATCGAACCGGGGCTAGCGCCCTGCGGCTGATG
>JAYTXB010000956.1:0-4779 GCA_043743205.1 Schlesneria sp. | reverse complement strand
CCCGGTTTCTTCGCCTAGAAGTCCAGGGCCTCACGGCACCCGGCTCACCAAACTCCGACAGTGATTGATGCGCCGGTCCTAGCTCGCAGAGCAGGCTGTTTCTAGCAGTCGCGAGTACGGTTCGCCACTCGTGCTGGCCCTGGATCAGGTGGCTCGATAGCGCGAACTCGTATCCCACGAGTGACATCCCACGACTACACTCAGCTTCCCGTCCTCAGACACCCCTTCACCCGGGCTACTTCAGGAGACCGCCGCATGTGGACCGTGCTCGTTGCCGCCATGTTGTTCGCCGATCCGAAAATCGAACCGCCCAAAGGGAGTCTCATCGTGGTTGGTGGCGGGGCCACGACGAGCAAGATCGTTGAGAAGGCGCTCGATTTGGCGGGCGGCTCGAAAGCCAAAGTCGTCCTGATCGCCGAGGCCAATCGCGAGAGCGGCCCTGCGTCGCTCACGGCTTGGCGGCGAACGAATGCCGCCCGCGTGTCGCTCCTCAATGTGTCTCAACCTGCCCTGGCCGTGAAGTTGCTGCAGGAAGCCGACTTGATCTGGATGCCGGGTGGATTGCAGGGCGTCTTTATGAACGGCATTCGTGGCACCGACATCGCCGAGACGATTCAACAACGCTATCGAGACGGTGGAATCGTGGGAGGAACCAGTGCGGGGGCGGCGGTGATGTCGAAAGTCATGATTGGAGGCAAGTCGGATCTCGACAGCCTGCGAGTCGGTTCGACGCCCTACCTCATGGAGGGACTCGCGCTCTGGCCCGAAGTGATCGTCGATCAACACTTCCTGCAAAAAGGCCGCTTCAATCGACTGATGCTGGCAATCCTCGACCATCCCGATCTGCTCGGGATCGGCATTGATGAAGGGACGGCCGTGGTCGTTCACGGGCGGAAATTTGAGGTCATCGGCAACAACAACGTGACCGTCCTCGATGCACGCAAGGCATCGCGAGAAAAGCTGGTCCAAGGCGAACCGGCCGCAGCCCGTAACATTACAATTCAGGTCCTGCGAGACGGCATGAAGTTCGACTTCGACGAATAGCCACGCCACCCGCCGAATGGCCTACCGACGACTGCGGGGCGATCCGAGAAGCATGAACCGTCTCATGCGGCTACTGTTTTGGAGTTTGCGCTCCCGGCAAGCTTGGAGTTGAAGACGACGGGTGGATCGCTGGGCATGAGGCGTTTGAGCATGAGCTGAATGGCACTTCACTTGATCATCGCTTAGGCGGAGACGGTGGCTCGTTCGTAGTCTTTGCTGCTGCCCCAAATGCGGCAGTTCCAAATGGCCGATTACTCGTATGCTGAATCACGGCCTAGCGGTATTTCTTTCAAGCGTGACCTCAGCACGACTTCCCTGATCGCCTCTCAGTTATGGTCGGCGCACCAACCACTGGCGGCAGTCGTGTTCATTCGTACTCCGGATCACCTCGATCAGAAGAGCGATCCCGCCAGTGGTTGATGCGTTGGTCCTAACGACCACTGGCTCTCACTTCATTCAACCGCAACCGCGCCTGCATCATGACCGACATCATCAAACGACCGATGTCATCGCGGCGTTCGGCGTACTTGAGGGACTCGATGGCCGTTCCGTCGTACAGCTTGGGGTCGAGGTACGGGAGTGCGATCCGCACCGAAGCTCCCTTGATGATCGGACAGGCTTCCTCGGCGTCACTGCACACGAGGAGCGCGGCGAAGCCGGATTGAGGATTGAGGCTGTCGTCGTACTTCTTCGAGAACTCGACCGACTGCATCAGTGCGTCGTCGAGTGAGCGGCCCCACCGAACCCGGTGCTTCAGATTGGCCGTTGCTGCGTCACCGCGCGCGGCTTCCTCACCGAGCGAAGTGATGTCGAGACCGATCTCGCGCAGTGTCGCTACCGTGCGCGGGTTGAAGGCGGTCGGCTTGGTCCCACCGCTGAAGCCGCGAATTTCGGGCAACCCGTAATACGCGGCCGAAGCGCTGACCAGCGTGGCCGACAGGATGCTGCGTCGCGAGTTGCCGGTACAGACGCAGGTGATCGCCAGCGGTTGGCCCGGTCGGTAGGTCTCGACGATCCAGTCCGCCAACTGTCGCCCCACCGCAGCGCGCGATTCATCGATCTGATCGTAACTGGTCGCGAGCAGACTCAGGTGGTCCGCCACTTTCGGCAGCAAGCGCGCGCGACTCGCCGGGACTTGGGCGATCAACGCGCGCCGAACTTCGGCAGCATCGAGCCGTCCATCGTCACCCGCCAGTCGAGCAAACGTCCGCGCGTCCATCAGCCCGGTTGTGGCCGCTTCCAACAGCACGCCATCACCGCCGACAGCCTTTCCAATAACCGCCTTCGTCTGCGTATCGTGCGTCGGATCGACGGCCTCAACCAACCCGACCTGCTGCGTGAGTTGCAAGACATCGAGAAACATGTTCGTCGCGGGGGTCGGTCTGGCAGGTTCATCGCTCATGGCCACGACATTCATGACGAGCATGGTGGCTGTGCCAACGCTCGCGATAATCCATCGCCGACAGGCCTTTCTATTGGGCAATCGCAGTTCGTTCTTCATTCGTTTTGCTGTGCTTTCTTAGGCAAACGTTGTTCCTGATCGTTGCCTGGCAGCCACGCCACATCCCGACCATCCACGTTGATTCGAGAAGACATGACATCAAAAATTCTGCCTCCCAAACGAAGTCGAATTCGTCCGGGTGGAATCGTCATGTCCGAAAACTCGATGACCGCTCCAGCGAAGTTTCTGGCGGCATCCTTCATATCAAATTCGATGGCGCGCCTCACTTCGGATGAAACGACAAACTTGGGAGAGATCAACTGATTGCCGTCGCCACGGGCGCGAGGTTGAACGAAATGAACCTCAGTCGAATCGTGATCGACGGTCACGGACATGCGGAAATGCGGGCGGCTCGCGGCTTGAACGAACATCGCTACACAAGCGAGTGCGATGAACCCCGCTCCAAAGAAGATCGCCAAGAAACGCCACTTGGACATTGAACGTTTCTTCTGCAACTTTGCCATGGAGACGCTCACGACACCACCTCGACCGCCTTCACTCGCCGCACGATCAGCGCGAGCGAGACGATACACAGCGAGACCAGTACCGTCAGGCAACAGCCCGCAGAGGGTATCGTCGCTTCATCGAGTGAACCGAAGCACCAGCGGCCGATACGGTGCATGTCGTCCCAGATTCCCAGGAGCAACCAGTACCGATTGTCGTCGATCGCCCGCATCGCGTCGGCCAAGCCCTTGAGCAATACGAACAGCCCGAGCCACGTCATCACCAACGGGACCGTGCGCGGCACCCACGCGGCGATGGCGAAAATCATCAGGCTCTGCACGATCGCCAGCACCGCGCCGTAACCGAGGATCCCGCACAGCACGCGCGGGTTGTCGGTGAAGTAGGCGAAGGAACTGCTCAGCGTTCCGTACTCGATGAACAGGATGAGAGCCGGAACCGTGGTCACGATCGTCACCACGGCGGCGATCGTAAGTAACTTACCGACGATGTAATGCCACTTCCCAATGCCGCGCGACAGATAGAAGACCATGCCCCCTTGTCGATAATCGCTGCCGATCAGCGTCGATCCGGCGAACGCCAAGAGCAGCGCACAGATCGTTGCCTGCGCGAACATGAAGTCGGCATACGCCTGCCCGGTTCCGGTCACTTTGTAGTTGTCGAGGAACCGCGCCATGTTGCCGTTCTGCACGACGATCGTCGCCTTCAAATAGATGAAAGCGAAGTGGAAGAGAAAATTAAGCAGGCCGAGGCCCAGCAGAATCCAAAACACCCACCGCCGTAGAATGAGCATCAGTCCCACGCGCACGATCGCCCAACAGCCCCACCACGGCGACCGCCGACTGCCATCCCACGTGCGATACCCCGCTTGAGTCAGTTGCATGTGATATTCCTCGTGCCATCCAGCGTGATGATATCTTTTCAACAAGGTAGCCCTGTCGCTCCGCGACAGGTAGCGAGATCGCAGACATACCGTTGAACTTTGGGCGAGCCGGACTCGTCATCAAACGTTCACTCCGCGACGCGCTTCCTGTCGCGGAGCGACAGGGCTACCTTGAGGAACGCTCGCAAAACTCGCGTTCGATACCTCAAGCGGCGGAGAATGAGCCTCATCCAATTAGTCGGAACGCGCTAGCGTCCGGTTCGCGCGAGAGAGAGGTATGACAAAGTCGGGCCACTTCAAAGTCGCCACTTCCCATCAACAACCGTCACCCTCCAGCAACCGTGCTTCACGCCGTGGTCACTACGGGGCGACCGTTGCCAATCAAGCGGTGATAAAGCTGTTGTAAGTCTTCTTCCTCGGGGACGACATCGCTGAGCGTCACGCCATGTTGTGAGGCAATTACAAAAAAGCGACCGTTGCTCCAGTCGGTCGGTACGTCCACCACGACTTGTTCTGCGCGAGGTGACTCATCGACCGAGACGCCCGCATCGCGCAGTCCCTGCAAGAATGAAACACTCTCGCCGCGCCATCTCAAGCGGAACCGGTTGCGCCAGTGCTGCCGCAGGTCGCCGATCCGGCCGACTCCAAGGATCGCACCGCGATCCACGATGATGACCTGCTCACACACGCGGTCGATGTCGCCGAGCAAGTGTGTCGAGAGAATCAGCGACTTGCCGTGGCGACTCGCGATGGCATGCAGCAGTCGCAGCATGGCGTCGCGCCCTTGTGGGTCGAGCCCCGCCGTCGGCTCATCGAGCAGTAGCAACTGCGGATCGTGAACGAGCGCGGCCGCCAGCTTCAGCCGCTGCTTCATGCCAACCGAGTACTC
>JAYTXB010000955.1:0-12766 GCA_043743205.1 Schlesneria sp. | reverse complement strand
CGGTGAGATCGTTTCGGCTTTGATGCACTTGCTGGCAGGTGAAAGCAGTCGGCCAGCGGAACGCATCATGGAAGACGATCCGCGGCAGCAACGTCGTCCGCCGGCACAGCGCTCGTTCGATGATCGACCGCCGCGCGGATCGCGCGAAGGGGGCCGTGATTTCGATGACCGGCCTCGTTCTGGACCACCGCGCAATGATGGACCCCGTCGTCCCGGTCCGGCCAGCGGTGCGGCTCCGCGCATTGATGAATCGGGCGTCTGGCTGAAGTTCAACGTCGGCGAGAATTCGGGCATCGCTCCGGGTGACTTTGTCGGCTGCATCGCGAACGAAGCGGGTGTCCCGCGAACCGTGATCGGCGCGATTCAAATTCTTGCGACGGTCAGCTACGTCCAAGTCGCTGCCGAACACGCGGAAGAGATTCTGGCAGCAGTGCAAGGCGTTCGGCTACGCGGTCGCCGAGTGCAAGCGATGCCCGGTCTGCCTCCTCGCCGCAACTTTCAGTCGAACCGCGAAGACGGACCACCACGCAGACCACAACCTGAGTGAGCCTCGTGGCGGCTTGTGCAATGTGAGTGTTTGACTGGCCGTCATTGGGTATTGGGTTGTCGCGTCTGTCTCACGCCGCGCGACTCGCATTGCCTGTTTTGACGGGTCGGGTCTATAACCCGCGCGATCGGCTGGCTGGCGTTGAGTTTGGAACCGACGCGGTCGGCTTGGCAGCCAGTTGAAAAAGGAAGGGCGAGGCTCCTGCCGAGCCGTTCTTAATCGGTATCTCGCTGGTTTCTCGCGGCTCGGCGGGAGCCTCGCCCGGCTTTGCCTAACGGGTCCGAAAAACCAACTCCCGTTGGGCAGCGGTAGTTCTCGTTGGGCAAGTCACCGGAAGAACTGAGCGAGCATTCGACCAGTGATCTGATGAATGGAAAGGGTTATAGCGTGACGGATCGGCTACCTTCTCTTCAATATCTGAAGAACATCGCGTGCGGTCTGCGCGACAATCTCCGGGTTCTTGTAAATCGCCTGGTGCATTCGCTGCTCGTTGGATGTCAGGTTCGACTCAGAAGCCGCCGCCTTGTAGGCGCATATGCGATGGTCGTATTCCTTTCTTTGACGGCAACTCAAGTGATGGCGCAGCAGGTAGATGTCGTCAGTCAGCACGACTCTGAGGGGATTCGGGGTGCCGGACTGATCCTCGAACGGCCCGCGAATCCTGTCCAGCACTTCGTTGATTTCCTTCCGCTTCTCGCGGTTCAGGGCAAGGAAGTGGCCGATGATCGCCCCGATCAGAACGCCGCAGAGTCCAGAAATGATCGTCGGTGTGACACATTCACTCAATGCTGCATCTCCCTCATGATTGGCGTCATCCGCGGGCTTCCGCTTGGATTCTTCGACTACTCGCGGCACCGAAAAACGAAGAAACGCGGAGAGAATCCTATCTCTCCGCGTTTCAGATGAACAACCAGCCGCCGTTCAGCTTGCCAGCAACTTCGGATCAACGCCGAGTTCGTACATGGCCGAAATCAGGCAGCAGATGTTGTGACAGAGAACCTTGCACAAGACCTCGTTCTTCATCGCGGTGTCGGTCTTGCTTCGCACTGAGTCTCCAAACTTCCGCTTCATCATTGAGAACGCGGATTCCACGTTCGACCGCTTGTGGTAGCTCTGCAAGAACTCTTCCCGATACAGGTTGAAGAAGTGGAACGCCTTGCCGAACACTCCGCCGACTGCGCCGGTGGTTCCAGACCGGAAGGCAATGAAAGCGTCCGCACCGTGTGAGGCGATGGCGTCAAAGTTCACCCGGCTGGCGTACTGCTTGTCCGCCGAGACTTCGTTGACCTGAAAGTTCTCGGCAGTCGTATTCAGCAGTGAAGGCAGTAGCGGGCTGTCGTTCGTGTTCCGTTCGTGGATTTCCACGGCGGTCACGACATGCGTCTTCACGCCGCACGCAATGTGAGCCTTCACCCAATCGTGTTCCTCACGAATTTTACCGTACTTGTGATCGAACCAGCGCACGAATTTCGAGGCGCTGAATCCGCTGGAATCGACCGCGAAGTCGGTTTCAATAGACTTGAGCGGGAGACTCGCCTTGATGATGAGATCGGTCAGAATCGGCGTCAGTTCGGGATTCTCCAAGTAGTTGAAGATCGAGTTGTAGCAGGGCAGTTTCGAGATGAAGCCGCTGGCGTGCGATTCCGTCAGATCGGTCATGAAGCGGCGTCCAGAGACAGTCGAGTACACCTTGAACACTGCGGAGAAGATGGCATCGCGCAAAGGAATCGCCCGTTGACCCTTCCCGGTCTGGACGGGTTCGGCAACATTTTGGCAGAGATCGCGGAGCAACTCTTGGAAGTGCCGTTTCTCGTTGACCTGCGCCGCGTTGTAAGCGGGCCACGCTTGCGGATACGTTTTGCGCTTCGTCGTCTCCGTGATGGTCATGGTCTTCGTGACCGTCTCGGTTCCGTCCGCCGAATGCTCCCGCTTGATGACGCACCGAACAGCAAAAATGTGCTTGCAGGTAACGCCTCGGGTTTCATGATCTGGACAGGAGCAGTAGGGCGATTGCTCGTCGGGCGAGACGGTGTATTTGCCGTTGCCCGACTGCGATGGCACCAGCCAGACGGCCCCCTTCTGAATGATCTTGCAGACGGCGGCAATCAACGTCCCTCGTTGCTCTCGTTCGCACATGGTTCACCCTTCCCGATGAGGGCGAATCGCAGAGAATGTTCTGGTCAGAGACTGCATTCTGGCGGTTCGCCGGTTTGTGGTTCGCCCCGAAGTCGTTGACGCGGCTTCGGGGTTTTTCATCGTCGCGATTGCGTTCGCGACATGACATGACATACCCACAACAAGTCGAGCGTCAATCGCCTTTCCGGCTTGACGGCATAGTTGTTATGGGTATTGTATGTACCATGAGAACCGGACGCCCCCCAAAGCCAGCGGAAGATCGCCGCACCGACAGCATGAAGCTCCCGCTCACGGAAGCGGAGAAGGCGGAGATTCAGGAAGCCGCCGAGCTTGCTGGCGAGAAGCCCGTGACGTGGGCTAGAGAGACGCTGCTCAAGGCCGCGAAGCGAATCCAGAAGCAGCACGGCGGGAACTGACGGCGGGTCAAGAAAAAAGACCCACCTGCCCCCCCCGGCTCCGCTTACAATGCAGGCGGCAGGGCAAGTGAGCCTAAGGATGGATACGACATCGCAGTCCGTTCTCGCGGCAATCACTTCCGACATCGACTGCCACGAGAGTACGGAATGGTTTCAAGGGTTCTCCCCGAAGGAGCATCTTGAAATGAATCTATTGGAAGTCGCAAAGAAACGAGATGATGAGCGAGCAGTTGTGGATCGGCTATGGCGTGAGTCGCAAGCGGAGCGCGAGCACAACTGGCGAAAAGAAGACATGGCCCGTGATAGGGAATGGAGAAATGAGGATCGCGACAAGGCGTCCTCCGAAGCGGTCAGCAAGGCTCGGATCGAAGCTGTTGCAACGCGGCGATTCTGGATGCAATTGGTCGCACCATCGTCAGTCGCTCTCGTTGCATCAATACTCATGAACTACCCAACATGGCATCCACGATGGTGGCCGGTGTCCGCCTCGCCATCAATCAGCGAGCCAGCCTCGCCAGTTACCGCAATTCCAGAGAGATCGGCTCCGGCCCCAGCGAAGCAGCCGGAACCGCGAATCCTGACGGATCAAGAACCGATTGAAGACCGTGTTTCACCCGATTAGCAGACCTGAATTCCTTACCAGCCCGGCTCCCATTGGGCAAGATTCCCACCCATTGGGCAAATGGGTTCCGTTGGGCAAAGCCGGGCGAAGCTCCCGAGTATCGGTGTCAGAGGCGATCCGGGAAGTCGATCGTGGCCAACTGGAAGTAGTCGTTGAACTGGTGTGGCATGACCTTCGGTACCGACCCAAGTGGTCCAACGCTTACTTCTTGGTGATGCCACGATTTGTTGACTCGTTGGTTTCAGAGATTTGCTTGGTGACAATTGTTCGCAACGAGTACCAGCATTTGTTTTCATCCGTGCCTCGGCCTTGCCATCCGTGCTACTCAATGACAATCGAAATAGCACGGATGGCAAGGCCGAGGCACGGATGAAGAGCGGACACGATCCGCAGTTCAACAGAATACGTTGTAAAGAGACCACTGAAGCCCTGACCGTGGCACTCTAAAAACAAGCCTCTGCTTTTCGGATTGCCACTCATTCAATAATCCCCGGTGATCACGATCAGTTGCTTGCCATCCGGAGTCCAACAAACGCTGGTGATCGCGGACTTCGGGTCTTGCCCCTTGACCAATTCGGCTGCGTCGTCGTTGTTGGGATTGAATTCGTAGAGTTGAGTCACCGCACGCTCGGGGCAGTGCATGCAGAAGACGATGCGGTTGCCATCGGGATGCCACGCGAAGTCGTTCGCGATGTTCTTGCCGGAATGATGGACTTTGAAACGGGGCTGGCCGGGAACGACGGAGATTGTGGCGATCTCCTCGAAGCCATTCTCTTTGATCCCTTTGAAACAGACTTGCCAGCTGTCGGGCGACCACGCCATGTTCCAAAAAATCTGGCGATACCCGTTGTCTCGGGCGTTGTAGATCGTCGTGGAAGCCCGGCTGATCGGATCAATCGTCACGATGTCGAGTCCCGCGTAGGACAAGATCCGTTTGCCGTCGGGAGACCATTGCGCTCCCCAGCCGTTGCCAATTTCTTTCGCGTCCTTTCCGTCGGCGTTGACCACTCGGACGCCCTGCCACGAGTACGACAACTGACGGCCATCCTGAGACCACGTCGGCATCATGCCCAATCCCAATTTTCGGAGATTGCCTCCTGCGAAGTCGGTGATGAACATCGTTTGTTCGGCGAGGTCTTTCTTCGGCCCATGCCCATCGAAGGCAATCCACTTCCCATCGGGCGAAATCGCCGGCGACCCGAGCGACGGAAAGTCTTCCAGGCCGAACATCCGCTGCCAGCCGCTGCCGTCGGCGTTGAGCGAATAGAACTCGCGGCGCGTCTTGGTCTTGAACGAGAACTCTTGCGGATCGAGTTGGCCATCGCCGTTCTGATCGAGCAATCCGAAATAGACAAACCGCAGCAACGGCACTCGGCGTTCGTAGAGGAACTCCGATCGAGTGAGGACTCCGTCACCATCGGGATCAGAGATCACGCTGTTCCAATTCGCCACCGGATTGGAGTGCATCGTCAGGCGATACTCATCCAGCGACAGCGCGCCGTTGTGATCGGTGTCGAATCCGGGAAACGCACACTTGGCCGAGACCTTGATCCAGTCCGGCGTCCCGACGAGCAACTCGGCAGGTTCCAATTGCCCGTCCAAATTGATGTCGATCCGGCGAAATTCCCAAATCGGATCGTGCATTCGGAAGCGGCACCATTCCTCCCAGGTGAGAGACCCGTCGTGATCCCCATCCTTCGTCTGGAAGATTTCCGCAGCCTTTTCACCGGCATAGCCACGCTCCAAAAACTCCGCCAGCGTCACGCGCTCATCGCGATTCAGGTCGGCATTCTGAAATTGCACGTGCTGACAAACTCGCCCGTTCGGCTCGCGCAGCAGTTTGCCGTCGCTGCGACGAACTCCCGCCTGAATCTCGACAAACCGTCGAGCCTCTTCCCGTGTGATCTTCCGGTCGCGATCGGGATCAGCGTCCCTCTGCATCTGTGCCGTGATCGGTTCCTCCAGCGTCTTCGAGAACCCGCCCAAGAACTCCACGAGCGGCACCGTCCGCTTCGGCTCCTGATCCCAATTGCTGAAGAGCTGATCCAAAACGCCCACGAACTGATCGACGACCGCCGTCAGTGGATCAGGCAACGCTCCGCGCTGGTCGATCGCGTGAGTGGGCAACGACCAGAACTCGTCGAGCGACAACTGACCGTCGGCATCGAGATCGAACAGATCGAGGTCGCGCAGCGCGACCGCCACCTGACCCGGCGGGAACAGGCTCTTGAACTCCTCACCCGACAAACGCCGGTCCCCATTCCGGTCGAGCTTGGCAAACTTCGCAACGATCGCTTCCGGCACCGGACGAACAGCATCCTCACCCCAGGCGCTCCCGACGGACGTTGCCATGAGAGCCGACACTGCGCACGCGAAATGCAACTTCCCAAATTTCATCGCGATCCTCTTTTGTTCCAATGAGACACGCTGCAACGGTGACAGGGCAACGCCGGCCACCGGCAGTTTTCTCTAGGTTTGCGTTTTAGATCGAAGACTTTGCTGCATCATGGCTTCGGCAACAGCGAGTTGAACTGGGCTTCCCCTTGATCGGCCCGATAGGGCGAGATGTAGTGCGGGGCCGTGGGATCTCCGAAGACCATTGCTTCGGGCTTCGTCCAGACGGGCTTGCCATCCAGCTTGGCGTCGAGCGAGTAGATCGTCATCGGAAGGACGATGTACTCCCAATGCGTCGCGTCACCTTTGCGGTGAATCTCGATCAACAGACACGCTTCGGGATCGGTTGCCACGACGAACGTGAAGAGCGCTCCGTCGATGATCTCGCCGTCCGCCTTCCCGTAGCGATAGGTTGGCCGTGACATCATTCTCAGAACTTGCGGTTGTGGCTTCGAGTTCTTGTCGTGGAAACCATCGACAATCTCGAAGCGAGCGGCCATCTGCTTCATCTGAGCCAACCGCAGAGCCGGATTGTCCGATGGCTTCGGGCCGTCGGGCAGCTTCTCGAATTTGCTGTACCGAGAACGCGGCGACCACACTTTTTGTTTGCCTCGAAACAGTTCGACCTGCCCCGGATGAACGTCAGCAAACTCCTGCATCGCCAGTCCGTTCAAGCCCGCTCCATGCACATAGATGTGAGCCAGCATCGCCGGTCGCTCGGTGGGGCCGGCCGAGTAAACCGACATCAGCCCGTCAGCGACATCGCTGGTCGGGTTCGACCATCGAAGTAAAGCCTTCGTATCCAATTTCGCCCGCTTCTCATCGTCACCATCCAGAACGACTTCATATTTTTGCATCGCCTTCAGGATGAGCTCCTGTCGAGCCTTGGCATTGTCATCCTTGGGTGACGAGTCGTCCGTATCTTTCACTGGAGGGTCTGCTGCCGGAACCGTCGAGACCATGGCCCCGACAACCGACACTGAGACAAGTAACAAACTCAACACAAACCGTAGTCTTTTCATAACACTCTCCCTAACTCGAGTTGGCGGAAATTCATCTCGTTTACTCGTCGGCCGTTTCAAAAAGTAATCGACATCGTTCACTCCTCATCGCGTCTAGCGGAGAACAGCCAGTACGAATCGTTCGGCGTTCCGGTGATGCCCGGCGGTCGTTCGCGGAGCCAGACTTGTTTGCCGTCCAGTTCGACGTGCATCTCGGCGCTCCCCGAACGAGCGAAGGAGTACTGCCACTGCGCGGTTGCGGCATCGGCCCCGACCGCTTCGAGCAACATCAGCACCTCCGGGTTCGTCCCGTGAGCAAACACGAAGACGGCTCCGTCCAACACGTTGTTCTCTACGTCCACGTACCGATGTACTGGTTGAGTCAAGAGCCGCAATTCAAACCGTGAGTTGTTCGGGTCCCAAAACTCGTGAGCCGTGAATCGCCGTGCCAGATCCTTCATCTGTCGCAACCGCATGGCGGGCTTGTCACCGACACCGAGTTCTCCCGGCAAAGCCTTCGGCGCGAAGTCGCTCTTCTTGGGCGACCACATCGCGCCCGAATTGGCCTTCATCCGAACCAGCTTGGGCGAGGTCATCGTCAGCGCATGCAGCCACAGTTTGTCGTCGCCCGTCGCGCGAAACAGCTCCATCATCGCGACGGGCCGTCCGCCGCTGCTCCAAACCCACAACGTCCCCGCTTCGTGATCGCGCGCCGCATCGCCAAACGTCAACAACGCCCGCTCAGACAACTTCAACAGTTCACCGGCCTTCGGTTCAGCCAGCGCCATCTCCAATGTCGCCGCATGCTTCGTGGCTGCGATCACCGACTGAGACATCTTCGGAGTCGGCTCGTCCTCCGCCGCGAAAAGGCTCGCTGAGAACGCCAGCACAACGTAGGTCGGCACGACGAATCGGACGCGGTTGCTCGCAATGAACGGAATCAAAACGTGAGTCATCTCATTCACCGCCTTTGACACTCCGCGATTGCCTGATCGGCTCAACGCGACTCAATTCAACACGATTCACATCACGCCAATCCCACCAATCGCCTCAACACCCATTCCACACTGAGCAGTCCGAGCAGCCATGTCCACAGCCACCAGGTACTCCACAGAGGCGTCTGCTTGATGATCGGGTCGCCTGCTTTCATGGGGACGTTGCGCAGGACTTCGGCGAGTTGAGTCGCATCGGTGATGATGCTGCCGCCCGAGTGTTTTGCGATCGTGTTCAGCAGGTCGTGATTCGGGAACGGGTTCTGTTGCTCGAACGGGTCGTGCAGGATTTGAATGTCGAGCGACGTACTATCAACCTGAGTGAACTCTTCCATCGCCGTCAGTTCGACTCGCAGCGACTGGCTGGCCGAGCCGACTGTCAGTCCGTCGGCGATCGGCAGTTCGAGGGCAAACGCGGGCTTGCCTCCCGCCGCGTCGGATCGAGGCAACTCGAACTCTTCTCCCCAGGCGATGAACGGGCCAGACTCACCGCTCTCGCGCGCCTTGCCGTCGGGCCAGCGGACGGGCGAATAGTTCGATTCGATGTCGGTGAGCGACGCCTGCGGTTCGATCATGCTGGTGATTTTGTACGAGCCGGTTTGATTGGCCGCTTCATCGAACGCCGCCGCCGTCAGCGAGATCGTTTCACCGGGGCGATAGAACTTTTTGTCGGCCGTCACGACGAGACGGCGTCTGCCAATCGACGAACTCTCGGTCAGCCAATAGACCGTGTTCCGCCAGAACTTGCCGTAATGCTTCGAGCCGCTGTTGCCCCATTTGGTGAGGAAGTCGTTGGCCCACGGTGACGTGATCGGCATCGCCATCGCCATCGTGCGGCCGCGTCCAAACTGGCCGACCACGATCGCGGGCTGGTTGGAGGGAGCCGTCGGTGACGCAGGCTGCTTCTCGTTGGTGTTCGGCGAGGCGACCTTCACGGGATCGGCCTTCTCGACACCGGGTGACCGGCCCGTCAGGTTCTTCTTCAAGGTGTCGAAATAGCTGGGCTTGGCCTGTGAAGGTTTCGCGAGGGGCGTGGCGACGGCGACCACGGGGGCTTCGGCGGCGGTGAGGCTCGACATCGCCAGCACGCGCGTCAGGTTGGGCTTCACGCCGCTCCAACGGTTCGCACCGAAGAACGATGGGAACTGCCCGACGATCTCACGGTTGACCTGCTCGTCCGTGACGATGGTCCAGACCGGATGCGACAGCGCGTGCGGTTCGGCCGTGACGCTGACTTGAGTGCCGGGAAGCCAATCCGTTTCGGAGTGCATTTCGATCGGCAGCATCGCGGCGAGCGGCGTGTCGTCCCAGCGACCGGCTCGAAAGCTGCGCTGGCCGCCGACCATCAACAGTCCGCCGCCGCGCTGGCCGACCCACTTCTCCAGCCACGCCAACTGCTGTTCCGTGAAGGCATCCGCTTCGACATCACTCAGGATGATCGCGTCGAAGGCCGACAGTTCGGCCACCGTTTCGGGGAAGCCGCGCGCCGTATTGACCGCGCCGCCGTCGGCGACTCGCACCAACCGGCCTCGCCCATACGGAGCGTGCAGCGTGACGCACTCGATGTCTTCGTCTTCCGTCAGCGCCTGTTGCAAGTCTGAGTACGGACCGCGCACTTCATATTTGGTCCCGGTTTGAACGGGCTGCAACGGCTGGGCACTTCCCTCGATGTACAGCACGCGAATCTTCGTCCGGTCGATCTGCACTTCCGCCTTGAAGACGTTGTTCGTGGTCGAGACCTCGTCGGGCATCGTCGAGACCGCGACCTGCAACTTGCGTCCCTTCGCATCCGTTCGGAAACTGAGACCAACCGATTGAAAGCCGTCATGCAGCGTGACCGGCACCGGGGGAGCCAGCGTCCGATCGGCTTCGCCCTCCACGGTACTCGGCGCGGTGAGCGACACTTCACAGCGACGCCCGTCATACCCATAGCTTCTCAGGAAGACCTGCACCTCGACCTCGGCAAACCGCCGCGCGCGAGGCGGCACGACGCACGCCACGATCGCGATGTCACCTCCTTTCGCCGTATCGCCGACCGGCACGACATGGACCGGCACCTTCAGTCGCGCGAACTGGGCGGCAAGCTGCTCGACCCCCGCTTCATCGCGGGCACGTCCGTCCGAGAACAGCACCAACCCCGCCGGTGGCTTCCGCCCGAAGCGACTCGAAACCTGCCGCAACGCGGTGAGCAACTGCGTGTCGGAATCGGTCGGCGCGAGCGGTTTCGATTTGGACTTCGAGGCGAGAGCGTTAGAGGTCAGAGCAGCAGAAGTCAGAGCTACAGAAGAACTGCTGCTCTGCTGCTCTGCCGCTCTGACCTCTGACCTCTGACCTCTGACCGCTTCTTCCACCGCCGCCAACCGATGACCGAATCGAAACCGCTTCACGTTGGCATGAGGAGTCTCGGCCGTCGCCGCTTCCGCTTCGCGCATCAGCCGCGTGGCATGTTCGAACCGAGTCTCCCGGTCACCGACCGCCATGCTTTGCGAGGAATCGAGCAGATAGAAGATGTCCGAACGATCAATCGGCCCCACCGTCTGCGACACGTCCGACGGGTTCAACAGAATCATCAACAACGTCACCACCGCAGCGGCTCGGATCCCAAACAACCCCCAGCGTCTGGCGACCGCGGCGGGCGGCCCGCTCAACCACCGCAACACTGCGAACGCCACTAACAACATCGCTGCAAACGCCATCGCTGCGATCAACGTGAGCGGTGTCAAAAACGAAAGTGAAGCCAACATGTTGCGGTGTCTCGAAGGTCAATCAGAAGTCATCTCATCGCATCGTGCATCGCATGGCAACATGCGGCCCGGTGTCAGCGATCGCACTGCACGCGAGCCGCGTGTACTCCGTTATTTCTTTGCCGCTTCCCGCGCATCGTCCGCCAGCCAACCATTCACATACGAGTCTCGCACCGCTGGTGGGTCCGCTTCGCTCTGCTTCCAAACTTCCTTGTCGTCAAAGCTAGCGGAGACATCCGCTCCCGACATTTGAGCGAAGCCGTACTTCCAGATTGCATTCTTCGACTCAGTCTCGAGTTGAGCTTCCAGCAGCAGCAACACCTCGGGATTCGTCCCGTTGGCAAAGGCGAAGATCATCCCGTCGATCAGTCCGGACTGCTCATCCTTGTAGCGATAGATTGGACTGGAGAGCGGACGCAGTTCGATGCGACCATCGCTCCCCTCTTTTTCGCGAGCCGTGAATCGCTGGCGAATCTGCCGAGCCTGACTCAGTCGCTGCGCCGCTTTATCGGATGGTTCCGAACTGTCAGGAATCGGACGCCGTACCACACCCGGTTGCTTGGCCTGCCACTTCCAATTGTCGCCACGAGTAATGCCGATCTTGGAATCCGCCAGAGAGACGACCTCAAACAGCCATCGCGGGCCGTGAGGAGAGTTCGGATAGAACTCGACCGCCATCAATGCACAGGGCCGTTGACGCTCGGTCCACAACCAGAGCGTCGATTCGTCCAACTGCCTACGCGTTGGATCGTTGTAGCGCAGCAGCGGCTTGAGCATGAGCTTGGAAGTGACCGGCTTGGCCTCCGATTTCACTTCGATGGAAAACTGCTCGGCAATTGCTTTCATCTGATTGAGTTGCGCGGCGCGATAGTCCTCATCAGATTTGTCGTCGCCATGACCAACGCCGATCATCAGTAGGAGCGTCAGTCCAATTCCAAACGGGAGCCGGTTCTTCATGGTGTTTCCTTCTGAGCCGCACGAATTGCGCCCACATCGAGCAGCCCCAACGCGCAGGTGACGTAGTTGTCGCGGAGTGTTTGCGACTTCCAAAACTCATTGCTCTCGGAGACTCGCCACAGTTCCTTGTCACCGTGAGTCAGCCAGACTTCGCGCCAGGTGAATCGCACGGGCGAGTAGTGCCAGCGCGGGCCGTCCGCCGTTTTCCTCGCCTCGAGCAGCAGCAGGGCTTCGGGGTCGGTGCCGTTGTCCCACAGAAAACTGAAGAGCGCCCCGTCGAGCACCTCGGGGTTCGTGCTGTGGAACCGAAACAGCGGCGCGGGAGTCAGACGCAGTTGATGTGTCTGTTTGTCCGATCGCATCTGAACCGTGAACTCGCGTGCGATCGCTCTCATCTGAATCAACCGCAGCCTGTCGTTCGCAGCCGGCTCGGGGGCCTCCTGCATCAGCTTCGGTTCGACTCCCGGCTTCTGAGATTCCCACGTCCGAACATTGCCGATCGCGACCGATTGCAACGGCTTCAGGGTGAGCGAGTGAAATTCATGAAACGCCTCCAACTTGCCATTACCGTTTACATACGCACCGAGGCAACCGACCGCCTCCGCTCGCCCTTGTCGAGTCCACACCCACACCGCCCCCAGGTTCCCTTCCGCCGTCCAGCGCATGACCGGTTTCTCGACCAGTTCCAGCTTCTGCTGCCGAGCTTCATCGAGAAAGAACTCGTACTTCGCCGCCTGCGCTTGAAAGTGCGGCTCCAAAATTTGAACGAGCTGCTTCTCATCCAACTTCGGCGCTTCGGCCACCTGACTTAGTGATGCCAAGATCACGATGATGGCGATGTTCATGATTGATCTCCGTGTTGTATACCTCGCGCGGCCACGAGTGATGTGTTTTAGGCGAGCCGCATGCCGTAAGGCTGCGGGTTTCCTGCGGCGATCAAGAACCCGCAGCCTTACG
>JAYTXB010000954.1:0-1980 GCA_043743205.1 Schlesneria sp. | reverse complement strand
CGTAAGGCTGCGGGTTCTTGATCGCCGCAGGAAACCCGCAGCCTTACGGCATGCGGCTCGCCTAAAACACATCACTCGTGGCCGCGCGAGGTATACAACCGCCTTCACGAATAGCTAAGGACGACCGGGACATCAATCACTGTCGGAGTTTGGTGAGCCGGGTGCCGTAAGGCCCCGGACTTTTCGGCGAAGAACCCGGGGCCTCACGGCACCCGGCTCACCTCGATCGTTCAGATTGTTACCCCCCAGTTGTTGATACGCCGATCCTCAGAGCTTCTTCGCTAACAGATCTTGATTAGCTCTTGCGCTATCTGCTTCCGCGATCGCCGCTGGCCCATTGGACGGCGGGAGTCGGACGTGGGACGCGGCTGATTGGTGCTTCGTTGCTGGGAAGGTAGCGACTGTTCCACGGCCCGGACACTCGTTCATTGAGGAAGCTGGCGAGAAACTCCGCCATGCGACGATGTCCCTCGGGAGACCAGCGCGGGGCGTGGCGCAGAAAGTTTGCTTCGGGATCGCGCCCGCTGGTGAGCGCCGTGGTGGCATCAGCGAATTGCAGTCGCTGGCCAATCACGAACTCAGCCAGCGCGTCGAACGGTGCTCGATTGGGAAAGTACGCCTCGTTGGCGACGCCACTCGACAAGCGACAGCCTTTTCCGGAGCTGCATCGGGCGGAGACTTGCCACGGTTTCGGTGACGTGATGATGGCGAGTTGGAAGTGACCGCGATCTCCGAGTCGCGCAAGTTCGCGGATCGGCTGAAACGCCTGTTGCAGGGCGGGCGTCGCGGCCAATCGCTCTTCTCGCAACCAGGCATACTGGTTCGCGGACGTATCTCGCGTGGAAGCCATCTCCTCAGCAAGTTGCAATTTCCACTGACGGCTCGCGGCGGTGAGGCCCCAGTCGATCAGGCGAAACTGCTGGCGAAGATCATTCAGCGGCTTGGTCACGCGCTTCGTCGCGGCGAGTGAAGCGTGAGGGCACGACAGCGGCGTGGCATCGAGACTCGAGCGAGTGTGGCGTCGAAGGCGTTGGTCTTCGGAAACATCGGACCAATCGAAATGGAGCAGCACGAGATCAGGTTGCAGAGCGAGCAACCGCTGCTTGAACAACAGGTATTCGGTGAGTGGACAGCCGCCGGGAAGGCTCGCGTTGACAACCTCGATCGGGGTTTGTGTCTGTTGCTGAAGCAGGTCTTTCAAGAGCCGCGTGGCATGTTCGGCTTCGGGAGTTTCAGGGGCGAAGATCGCTTCATCGCCGAGTAGCACGATCCGAAAGAGGCCGGTCGGCTTGGGGACGACGACTTCGGGGCCACGCAGCCCGAGACTGTTCGTCCGGACGGGAACTTCGCGTTTTGAGTCGCGACATTTCACCGACACGAGCGCGTGCGGCTTGAGTTCGCGGTTCATCGTCCATGACGGCATGAGCAGCCCCGTCGGATCGACAGCACACGGCACAGCGGCTGTCGTGCAGATGTTCGTCCACCCCGCGACCTCAAAAATGCGCACGCCCACCTCGGCACCGCAGACGATCAAGACAAGCAGGATCGCGGCACAGAGCAGTCGGCGGAGGAATGTCAGGCCGGCCCGAAACATGACCGCGCCTCAAGGCGAATGATGAGTGAATGGGGTGAAGAACGGCGCACAACGATCGCCCGGTCGAAGAGGGCGGGATGTTAGTGACGACTCAAAAACCGAACAAGACGGCTTTCGGCGAGAACGGCCGGTCGGTTTGAGTCAGGCTCAATCGAATACCGCGATGAGTTCCCACTCGTGCCAGCTTGCAGGGTGAGTGGACAACTTCGTGGGCGAAACATGTGGTGAATGAGTCAAGTTTCTTAAAGAGGGAGAATTTCTAATTGGTCATTGCGAATTTCTATCCTTCACGCGGCCAAAAGTGAGATGTTTCAGGCGAGCCGTGTGCCGTAAGGCCACGGGTTTCCTGCGGCGATTAAGAACCCGCAGCCTTACGGCGTGCGGCT
>JAYTXB010000953.1:0-14613 GCA_043743205.1 Schlesneria sp. | reverse complement strand
CAAGATGTCCCGTCGGCGGAGCGACAAGACTACAGTAGCGACAGTGCGTCCGTTTCGGCCGCGTAAGGTATCACGCCATGAAAACCGACCCCGACTTCTCCAAGCTGACTGCCGAGGCACAGCGCCGCGTCGATGACGTGTGCGATGCATTTGAAGCGGCTTGGCAGCAGGTGGCGGCTCTCGCAAGAACGAGTCACGCGAGTACCCCGGCTTGGCCGGAGATCGGTTTGTTCGTGAAGGAGTTCACGAGAAACGAGCGTGCGGCGGCACTGCAAGAGTTGGTGCCAATCGACGTTTCGTATCGCCGTCAGTCGGGAGCAGCGGTTGCGATCGGCGAATACACACGGTTCACCGAACTCGACGCCGAATGGCTGGCCGAGATCGTCTTGAATCCCGATGGGGCGACGCGGCGCGTTCCCGCCTCCAACGGCAAGTCGATGACCGCCACCTCCCAACCGAAGCTGCCGCCGCCGACGCGCGAAGTCTTCCTCGAAAGGCTCGTGGCGAGCGGTGTGTTAGATCGGCGGACAGTCGAACTAGAGATCGTGTCGGTCACACTGGGCGACACGTCCGCGATCACGCTCGGCGAGCGATTGGTCTCGCGCGGACTGCTCACTCCGTTTCAGTTGAACAGTCTGTTGCGAACGGCCAAGCCGGGACTGGTACTGGGCGAGTACATCATCCTCAGTCCGCTAGGTCGCGGCGGAATGGGAGCGGTTTACAAGGCGCGGCATCGGCGCATGGACCGCCTGGTGGCGCTCAAGGTTCTGCCACCGGCCGCCGCGCACGATCCGCAGATGGCGAGTCGGTTCAGTCGCGAGATTCGCGCGGTCGCGCGGCTGTCGCACCCGAACATCGTGGCGGCTCACGATGCGGGTGAGGACTCGGGCGTCGCGTATCTCGTCATGGAGTGCATCGACGGCACCGACCTTTCGTCGTGCGTGCGGACTCACGGCCCGCTGAGTGTGGCTCACGCGGTCGAGTGTGTGGCGCAAGCGGCCGAGGGTTTGGAGTACGCCCACCGACAGGGAGTCATCCATCGCGACATCAAGCCATCCAACTTGATCCTGTGCCACGATCGCGAGGTAGTGTTGCCATCTGAGGGTGAGTGTCTGGAGTCGGTGGCGCAGACCACAAACGGCAATTCGCCTCACACTCTTGCGCCTGCGGCGCTGCGGCTCAAAGTTCTCGATCTGGGGTTGGCTCGCTTCAATGCGGATGCGGTGACGACGCAGGAAGGGTCGGCGCTGACTCACACCGGCGTGATGTTCGGCACGCCCGAATACATGTCACCCGAGCAGGCGGTCAACGCGAGTACCGCCGACGCGCGGTCCGACATCTACAGCCTCGGCTGCACGCTCTACTTCCTGCTGACTGGCCGCACGGTCGTCGTCGGACAGAGTTTTCTGGAGACGGTGATGGCGCACCAGCTTCAGGCTCTGCCGTCGTTGATCGCCGCCCGCCACGATGTCCCCGCCGAATTGGAACAGGTCTTTCGACGCATGACCGCGCGGAAGGCCGATCAACGATTCGGTTCGATGCAAGAGGTGCGCGAAGCCTTGCGTGCGATTCCCGGCGATCAACTTTCCTGCACGGCGAGCCCCGTGATCGCCATGGCCAACATGGCAGTGCCTCTGACTCACGAACTGACTGAGGGGCGCGGTGGCTCGACCGATTGGCTTGGTCCGTTGGCGGCGGCGGATCAAGAAGGAGAGGCCACGGTGCTGTTCACGAATTTCGACGCACCGACGAGGCCACGCCATCGCTGGTCACTGCGATCGCGCCTCGTGGAGTGGGTGCAGTCAAACCGGTCGGCCTCCATCGCGCTGGCCGTGGGACTCAGTCTCCTGTTGATCACGGGAGTTGCCTCGTGGTGGATGGGGACGGGCCAACAGCAGGAACTGGCGGGAAAGCAGAATTCGGGAAGATCGGGCGTCGCGCCGCAACCTGCTCTGCCTCCCAAACCTCTTCGCCCGGAACCTCTGTCCTGTCCGGCCGACTTGGCGACGGTCCAACGGAAGCAGCACGAATGGGCCAAGTACCTCGGCGTTGAGTCTGAGTTGGTCAAGAACAGTCTCGGCATCACCCTGTGTCTGATCCCGCCGGGTGAATTCACGATGGGCACGACCGACGCCGAGTTCGATGCGCTCCCCGGATTGAATCTGCCTCCATTCGAAATTCAACTCGTAAGGAATGAGCGTCCGGGGCATCGTGTGCGACTAACGAAGCCGTTCTGGATCAGTCAGACAGAAGTCACGGTGGGCCAGTTCCGACAGTTTGTTGAAGCGGCGCAGTACGAGACCGAGGCCGAACAAACGGAAGGGTTCGGATACGAAGACAATCGGTGGGTGCTGAGTAAAGGCTACAGTTGGAAAGCTGTGGGAGAAGCGCCGTTGAGCGAGAGCTACCCCGCGTCCAACATCACTTGGAATGACGCGGTCGCCTTCTGCGACTGGCTGTCTCGACACGAATCGAGCAAGTCGGGCCAGACCGTGCGCTACCGCCTGCCCACCGAAGCCGAATGGGAATACGCCTGCCGCGCAGGGACCGAGACTCCGTGGTACTTCGGATCAGACTTGGAGGCCGTTGATCGCCATGCGGTCTATGCACGAAACTCACGAGGGTTTCTCCACGCCGTTGGCACAAAGAGCGAGAACCCGTTCCACCTGTTCGATGTCTCGGGCAACCAAGCCGAATGGTGTCAGGATTGGCTCGCACCGTATGGAGGCAACCTCGCGGTCGATCCCACCGGCCCGCTCAACGGGGAACTGCGAGTCCAACGCGGCGGCAACTTTGGGAGCCAAGCTACGCGCATCCGCTCCGCCGCGCGCGAAGGCCGTCTGCCATCGTCCCCCAAGGATGGCAGTCTGCGTGTCGTCCGCGAAGTGGTTGAGAACTGAATGAACCTCGGGTTGTCGCTTCATCTGATTGCGGACGATGGCTATCGTCCCCACGCGATCAATCACACCATTTGAGGAGACCTTCATCATGCAGCGCGTTCACCGCGAACAAGCCCGCAAGTACGCTTTTGATTTTCGTGACGAACCGCTGTTGCGTGTGACACCGGGTGAGAGCTTCGAGATCGAGACCTATGACGCCAGCACCGGCTACTTCAAGTCGGTCGAGGACTTGGCAATGCCGGGGAAGCGGCCGGGGTTTGATCGGACTCCCGCGCTGGCCAATCCGATCGCGGGGCCGATCTTCGTGGAGGGGGCTGAGAAGGGAGACACGCTGGTCGTCACGATCGAAGACATTCTCGTGGACGATTACTCGTGGGTCGCAATCGGACCGCGACGTGGTCCGCTTGGCGAATCGACACGCTGGCCTGAGTTGTCCGGCGAATACACGACCAAGATTTTCCAACACACTTCCGGTCCAAGTGGCACGACGCGCGATGGGACGCTGCACTTCAACGACAAGATCAGTTGGCCCATCACGCCGTTCATCGGGACGCTCGGTGTCTGCCCGGATCGCGAAGTGACGACGAGTCTCGACGGACAAGGTGAGTGGGGCGGGAACCTCGACATTCGGGATGTCGCGCCGGGGCATCGCATTCATCTGCCGGTCTTTCATCCGGGCGCGCTCTTCTGCATGGGCGATGTCCACGCGAGTCAAGGTGACACCGAGTTCACCGGAACGGCCGCCGAAACGAAGGCGACGACGCGCATCAAGTTCGACCTCATCAAGGGTCGCAAGACGCCGTGGATGAGGATCGACAAGCCCGACTCGATCGTCGCGATTCATGCGTCGAGACCACTCGAAGTGGCGGTCGAGACCGCGACGATCATGCTCATGGATTGGCTCATCACCGACTATGGCTTCTCGCCGACGGACGCCTATTGCCTCGTCAGCACCTGCCCCGACTTCCGCATCCACGTCTACCAGATGTGCAAGATCCGGAAACTCGAACACGTCGCCGGGGCCGAGATTCCGAAACGCTATCTGAGGTAGTGGAAACTCGCAGGGCCAGTTGCACGGCAACTTATGCCGCGCGCGGCGGAGTGCGACCGATTGGAGGGAGACACCGCCCCACGGTCACGTCATCCGAGCGACGGGGACGCAGTCGCTTCATCGCTCCGGAGACGAGTCCTCTTGGACCGTCAATCCCCACCGCGCTCGGCATTGATTCGGCGCAGTCGTCCTCAGACTCCGCCACTCAAACGTTTGGACGCAGTTTGAGTGGCGGAACTCTTACCGCCAACAGACTTGAATTGTGATCCCGTCAACTTGCGAGCGTGGTCGGGTTGAGTTGTCACAGGCTGAGAGGCCACTGGCTGGGGCAGCGCGACATCGGGTGGAACGCCGCGCGTCACTTCCATGATGTTCGTTTGTTGGGCTTGGAACGCTCGGCAGAGAACGTCTGCCGCTTCGCGGGTCTTGAGTGACGTGCCGCAGGTATAGACATCAGCAGCGGCATAGCCATGCTCGGGCCAAGTGTGAATCGAAAGATGAGACTCCGCCAACACGGCGACGCCGGTGACTCCCTGCGGGCTGAACGTGTGAACGAAGATGTTCAACAAAGTCGCGTTCGCGGCCGTCACCGCATCGAGCATCGCCGCCTTCACATGGGCAGCGTCGTCGATCGATTCATTGCAGCCCCACAATTCGATAATGAGATGCTGGCCCAAGCAATCCTGCTCCATCAAAACCCTCACTCTTTCTTTCACTCGACAAGGGATCGGCTGACACCGAAACCGCTTTGGGGGACGACGCCCAGTCGCACTGGAAAACTCCAGCCGCCAAGCGACCAAAAACATTGATTGGTTTGAAACCACCGAGTCGCTGGAAGTGACTCAAGGTCGCTTCAATCAGATCGGGCAGGCTGAAGCAGGCAGCTGCTTCAGCGAAACGGCCCTTCTTGGCCAATCGAGTCGTCGCGAGCCAAGCTTGGCGACGCAACGTGGCTTCGCAACAGAGCGCGAAGGGGCGGGGATGATGCCAAGAAAATTGGGGACTTTCAAACGAGTGGCGTTTCGAGACATCGAGTTTGGCCCCAGTTCAACCGGACTCTTCGTTAGAGTCGCTGCGATCAGAGCGAGCTGTCCTTGATGGCGTGGAGTCAGCCCTATCAACAGCCCGTTGAAAAGTAGCCCCCGTTTCAACGGGCTGTTAGACCTCGCGCGGCCGAAACTGACGCCCTGTCGCGCTACTGTAGTCCCGTCGCTCCGTCGACGGGACATATTGTTGGTGGAGCGACGGGACTACAGTAGTTGACGTGATGGCCCGCGCGGCTTGTCACGTCAGTTTCCACCGCGCGAGGTATAGACCTCGCGCGAGTCCAAGTGAGACAATTGCATCGTCTCACTTCCTTCCGCGCGAGGAATAGATAGCGGGTCGGACACTTCGTCCGAACGGAAGGAGCGAGGCCTCAATCGCCGGCGAAAAAAGTGTTGCTGGCGGAAACACGGTGACGATCGCACGCTGGCTCACGCAATTTCGACGGTGGTTGATGCGCCGGTCTTGAACGTCGCGCCATACCAGTCCGTGACGAGTCGTTCCAACTCGGTCTCAGCGATTGCACTCTTCGTGAGTCCTTGATGGTGGAGACGGTCCATGTCGGAGCTGTCCTGTTCGGAGGGCCCTCCGTTGTGACTCTCGCTTAAGGAGGAGGGCCAATTGTGAACGAGTTGACAGAGTCGCGCATCAAATTCCGGGGAGTGGCGGCTGGGTAATGGGAACTGCTTCAAGACCGTGCCACTGATATCGAGGTTCGCGCCGCGGCGTTTGGCATTCGATTCAAACCAGTGTTGTGCATGCCGAGAGTTCAAAATTGCCGAGAGTGCCTTCAGCGACGGGGCTGATCCCCGTTGGTGAAACGGGCCACTGGCATCCAATCGTTCCACGATGATGTTCAGCGAGAACCCCACAAACGTGGGTCGCTCGGCAAACACAAATCGTGGGACATGCCCCATCTGCACGCAGAGGACGCGCGGTGCCGTGAACAACCGCTCTTCACGCGGCCAATGCAGGTGCCACCACGCCAGCTTGCCGGAGCGAACTTCTCGCCGTCGTTCGAGCATCTCACGAAACGGCGCGAGATGACGTGCTAGTCCGGGGAACGCTTCCAACGTCGGAGCTGACCGCCGCGTGAGATACAGCAAACAATGTGATGGCTGCGGGGCGAGCGCGAATCGGGAGATGGCGGAGATCGTAAAGTACGGCCGCAGTAGAGATCGCTCTGTGTCCGACAGTCGCAGCGCCGCGATCTCAGCCTCCGTCAGCACGAACACGCCGCGCCCCTTCCACGCAGCGTGACCTAACTCATCGGCCAGAACGCTCGTCACAAACGGCGGGTTCTCGGCAATCCCTTGTCGAACGTCGAAGACCTCGCCGAGCGCAGGCCCGTCACTGGGAAGCTCAAGGTCATGACGAATCGACTCGACTCGCAACATGCCGCCGCGCCAGAGTTCCCCTTGCGAGATGAGGCGGCTTGATGTTGTCAGTCCGAATCGTGGCAGCTCATCAGCAAGCTGTTCGACAGGAGTACGCGAGAGGTCAACGACACGACACGCGACGTTCGGATCGAGCGCTTTTCTCGCACGAAAGACCATGTGCCTGCCTGTGACATCGCGAAAGAGTTTCGTCCCACCAAACAAGAGGACTTCGTCCATCGTTGTTTCAGCCGACATTCTCACTGCGAGCGACTTGGCTGCTGTGGAGCCGGTCCAATAGCTGTTCACGATGAAACAGATCGTTCCGCCCGGCTTCAGTAGATTGAGACCGCGATGTAAAAAGTAATGCCAGAGGTCCATGCGTGGTCGTCGCCAACGTTGCCCCAACGGCGAAGCCGCGATGAGATCGAAGTCAGCCTTCGCGTTGAGCTCTCTCCGGTACGGAGGGTTCCCCACGACCAAGTCAAAGCCCCCTTCCGCGACCACGTGCGGAAAAGCACTCGCCCAATCCATGGCCGACGTGAGCGAGGGACCTGCCGCAGCGATCTCGGTGGCTGACATCGACCAGTCCGAGCCAAGTAATGCATTGCCACACAGAAAATTGGACTCCACGACACGCTGTACTTCTTGGGCGTGCTGTCGCACGAGCGTCGCCTCAGTTTCATCTGCACTTAGGCGAGCGGCAGGTGAGGATTTACCGTAGACCGGACGTAGGCGTCCGGTCTGTTTGAGCCGACCGGACGTAGGCGTCCGGTCTACGGTTGGTATGCGAACTCCTGCCGCTCGCCTTACTGAGGGACCACCGATCCACGCCGTGACTCGCGCACGCAAGGCCGCGATGGCCACCGGATCGGCATCGACGCCAAACAGGCTTTCGCGCACCAGGCTCAACCGATCCGAAACATGACAGCGGAGATGTTCCAAGACCGTCAACACGAACGCACCGTCACCACACGCGGGGTCAAGCACACGACGAATCGTGATCGGTACTCCAGGCAACTCCATCCCCAAGCATCGTCCAACGACAAGACGCGCGAGCCATTCCGGCGTGTAGTAGCTGCCAGTAACGCGACGAGGGGAGGTGTTTGCTGAATTCATGAATGCACGCTGAAACGTCTCGCTTCCTTCCGCTTGAGGTAAAAGAGACGCAAATCTTGTCGAAACCAGCTCGGACGCCCCAACTCGTCATCGCCGGTGATCCACTGATGAGGCCGGGCGGGGCGAGATCATCGTGAGCGGCTGATGAAGTAGAGCGGCACGCCCAACAGGAACGGGACTGCGATGAGCGGCAAGAGCGGCAGCGCGTAGAGAGTTGCCGAGTAGAGGCCAAAGGCGGACATCGTGCAGAACAGCAGCGGGCACAGCGGGAAGAGCGGGGCGCGGAACGGTCGCTCGATGTCGCGGTCTTTCCAACGGAGTACGAAATACGCGAGACCGGTCGCCAGAAAGAACGTCCAAAAGATCGGGGCTGACGCCGCATACAAAGTCTCGAACCCGCCAAAATACTTGCCCCACGGAACCGGCGCAGAGCCAACGGCGACAAGGACCGCATCCAACGCTTGGCGTCCATGATTGGTTCCGAGCGCGACAATCATGGCGACGGTAATGACTGCTTGAACAAGCAGCGAGCGTGCGGGAGCGTGCGTGCGGGGAGCCAACTTTGCCAGCAGTGCGAACAGTCGATGGTCGGCTCCAACAGTCGCGTGCAATCGAGCGGCCGAGAAGATCACGCCGTTAACGCTCCCCAGCGCGGAGACCATCACGAGGACGCTCATCGCACGACCGCCACTCGCGCCGACCACCTTCGCGAAGGCATCGGCCGCCGGTTGGTACGACGCCCTCAAGCCCTCGAACCCCAGCGCACCGAGATACGCCGCATTGAGCAGCACGTACCACACGGTGATGACTCCAATCCCGAGCAACAGTGCACGCGGAATGTTGCGTGATCGGTCCTGCATCTCAGCCACGACAAACGCCGCATCGTTCCAACCACCATAGGCGTACAACACGAGGATCAATGCGAACGGCCAACCTGCCTCGCCCATCGGTCGCTCCACTTCCAGCGAACAGCTTCCGGCAACGGACAACCCTGCGATGACCAGCAGTCCCATCCCGACGAGCTTCGCGACGGTGAGGACGTTTTGTGTTCGCTTCCCCGTTTGAACACCGAGCATGTTGAGTGCCGTCAGCACCACGACCGCCGTCAGTGCGAGCCAGAGCGTTGAGTCAGAGGAGAAGCCGAAGACTGACACTGCGTACTCGGCGAAGACATACGACAGCGCCCCGATGCTGCCCGTTTGAATGATCGCCAACTCGGCCCAACCGAACAGAAAGCCGACACAGTGTCCAAACGCCCGCGTCAGATAGTTGTACTCGCCACCGAGTCGCGGATAGGTCGTGGCGAGTTCCGCGTAGCACAGCGCACTGGCGAACGACAACCCGCCGCAGACGATCCACAGCCCGAGTCCCCACCACGGGCCGGGGACATTGGCGAAGATCAGTCCCGAGGTTTTAAAAACGGTGCTGCCGATCACGATGCCGATGATGAGACTCACCGCATCCCACGTCGTCAGCGTGGAGGAACTCGGTTCGGTGGGACCAGCGTGCGAGTCGCGCGAATCAGACCGAGACTTCACTTGGCGGCACCCTTTTTCTCAGACGCAGCCGCCGCTTTGTCTTCCTCCGTCTTGGCTTTCTCGTCCGCTTCTTTCTGTTCGCGCACGGCCTTCAAATAGGCGGTGCGAAACTTATTGAAGAAGGCCGCCAACTTTTCGTCGGCTTGCTTCGGGAAGTTGCCATCGACGAGGGCACCGAGCGCGATCGTGCCGACCGTCTCTTCTTCCTTCCAAACCATGATGTAAGGCGACTCAGACTTCTTCGCGTGCGGCTCGGCGCAAATGAGCTGTGCGGTGATCTTCAATTCCTGAGTCCCTGCCGTTCCTTTGCGTGAGTTCTTCATCTCCAAGATCACGAACATCACCGCCGCGTCGGCAGACGGTTCTCCGAATGACAACTCAATCTTCGACTTCTCGATCGCTCCCTTCGACTTGAGGACGACGCGCGTCCAGATGCGACCCGAAGCATCCAAGGCCACTGTCCTTTGATTGGTCATGTTCAGCAGAAAGATTTCTTCCACGGCCGCGAACAACTTGCGACCGCGTTCCGTGCCGAGTTCCTCACTGGCGAGCTTGCGCGAGATCGACTTCGTGTATTCCTTGAGGTCATCCGGGTTGAACTCTTTGTGCTGCGAGGGCGCGGTCTTCAACTCCTCTTGAATGTCCTGAGCCGACACCGCGAAGTTCAGATTCTGGCCACTCGCCAACTGCATCGTGTTCATCCCGACGACGCGACCGTAGCGATCGACGAGCGGCCCGCCGCTGTTGCCCGGTGAGATCGGTGTGTCGGTCTGCAACCAGTTGCCGCGCACGTCGGCACCCAACTGGTCGCGCATCTCCTCTTCTTTTCTCAACGCGCTGATGATCCCTTTCGACGACGTGAACGACAGGCCGAGCGGCGCGCCAAACGCCATCACCTCGGCTCCTTCGCCCGGCATCGCTTCCGCCAGCGGCATGGTCGTGACCTTGTTGGCGGGCATCTCGATCTTGATGATCGCGATGTCCTTCTTCTGGTTGAAGACACGGTAGCCCAAGCCCTTCGCCTTCGTGCCGTCGGAGAACTCGACCTCAACCTTCTTCGCTCCGGTGATGACGTGATAGTTCGTGACGACGGTTCCGTCCTTATCCACGACAAAGCCGCTGCCGACACTCGATCCCTCTTTCCCGACGACGTTGATCCGCACGACAGCGGGCTTCACGAGTGCGATCAGTTGCTCATAGTCGAGCTTCTCCAACGGCTTCTTCGGAGCGGTCGCTCCGTCAGCGGGAGTCGCGGTACTCGGTGAAGCTGCCGTGGGCGAGGGCGAGGCGATGTTGGTGGCCGTCGGCACGGCTCCGGTCGCCGGAGTCGTGCCGACAGAAGAACCCGCGGCCGCAGTCGGTGTCGCAACGAGCGAGGTCGGTGCGGCTGCGGCACCGGAATGAGCGGGATTCGGGACTGAGGTCGATGGAGTCACCGCTGACGACGTAGCCGTAGGTGCGGCTTGAGCCACAGCAGGAGACTGATTCGGTGGTGCCGGCAACACTTGCGGGCCGGGTCTCAACGCGAGGAACAGCAGCAATCCTACGACCACGACGCCACCGGCCGTCGCCACACCAATCATCACGGTGTTGTCACCGCCGGAAGAGGATTGCCCCGACTTGCGTTTCCCGCCGCCGGAAGACCTGCGTGGTACGGGCTCCTCATCGCCATCGTCCATCGGGACTCGCACGCCCTCACCGCACTCGGGACATTTCACCCGCTTGCCCGCCGCCGTCGAAGCGACTGAGAAATCATGAAAGCACGATTCGCAACTGGCTTGAATTCGCATGACCGCCCACCTTCCGAGGACTGCGCGGGGAACATTGCTCCCACCGTGAAGCAACTGAGTCAGCGGAGTCCGGTTGAAATGGAAGCAACCGCCTCAGGCGGCCCTCGAAATATTGACTGTCGAACTTCCCAGCGACTGTGGGGCGAGAATGAGTCAGACCACCGCGATCAGCTCGCCGTATCGTTCCCAAGCGACGGTCGGATGCTAGCCATGCCTCAAACGGAACGCCAGCGCGCATGGTCGAGTCGAGGGACGGTGACTACACTCAGCCGCTCCTGAGAGCCTTCAATCACGTGCCCCTGCTCTGGAAACACATTCATGTCGGAACGACCTCGTACTCTGCGAGAATTGCGTGAGTCTGGTTATCGCTCGGTCAGCATCAAGCGAGAGATGAGACGCAACTTACTCGCGAAAATTCAGAGTGGCGAGTCACTCTTTCCCGGCATCCTCGGCTACGACGAGACCGTCGTGCCGCAGGTCCAACACGCGGTGCTCTCTCAACACGACATGCTCTTCCTGGGGCTGCGCGGTCAGGGGAAGACGCGGATGTTGCGGATGCTCACGTCGCTCTTGGACGACGCGATCCCGGTTGTCGCTCAGTCCGAGATTCACGATGACCCGTTTGCGCCGCTGTCGAAGTTCGCACGCGATCTGGTGGCCCGGCACGGTGACGACACACCGATCACGTGGATCGGTCGCGACGAACGCTATCACGAGAAACTCGCCACACCGGATGTCACCATCGCCGACTTGATCGGCGAGGTCGATCTGGTCAAGCACGCGGAGGGGAAGCATTTGTCGAACGAAGACGTGCTGCACTTCGGTCTGATTCCGCGCAGTCATCGCGGCATCTTCTGCATGAACGAGTTGCCGGACCTCAGTCCGAAGATTCAGGTCGGGTTGTTCAACGTTCTCGAAGAACGAGACATTCAGATTCGAGGCTTTCCGATCCGTCTGAATCTCGACGTGTGTCTCGTCTTCAGCGCGAACCCCGAGGACTACACGAATCGAGGTCGGATCGTCACGCCGCTCAAGGATCGCATCGGCTCGGTCATTCGCACGCACTACCCGCTGACGCGCGAACTCGGCATGAAAATCACCACCGAGAACTCGTGGACCGATCGGACGGATGGAGTCCCCGTCACGGTGCCGCGCTTCCTCCAAGAGATCGTGGAGGAAACCGTGCGACTGGCGCGGACCAGCCCGCACGTCAATCAGGCGTCCGGCGTGAGTGTGCGGATGTCGATCGCCAACTACGAGAACCTGGTCTCGTCCGCCGAGCGGCGTGCGTTGCGCGCGGGTGGCACGCACGCGGTCGCTCGTCCGGCCGACCTGCTCCATCTGGCGGCCAGTTCGCGCGGCAAGCTCGAACTGACGATGAGCGACGAGCCAGGTGAAGAGGATCGCTTGATCGGCCGCTTGTTCGACGAAGCGCTGAAGAGCGTCTTCGATCTGCACGAGTTGAACCCCAAACACTTCCGCAACGTGGTCGAACACTTTGAGGGGGGCAAGACACTCGATTTGGGAGACGCCGTTTCAGCGACAAGCTTGCTCCAACAAGTCGATGCCATCCGTGGCTTCCGGGCGCAGGTCCATGAGATCGCTCAACGACTCGAACCGGAACTCGCCACCGGTCCGCACCGCGACGAACTCCAAGCCAGCGTCGCCGAATTCCTGCTCGACGCACTCCACTGCCACAACCGCCTGAACAGAACGCGACAAACCCAGTCGGCAACGTATGGGAGTTGAGGCCACCCCGCGCCTCGAAGACTCGACGCACCCGACTTGGCTCCGAGGTTTCGCCATCAAGCCCATTTAATGAGTACCGACCCCTTTGATCTGCCGCAGCGGTTTCGGCGGGTCAGGAGACCCGCTCCGAACGTCGCTTCGCGAAACGCTCCAGACCCGGCCACCCCGCCGATGAGCGGTTCCGAGCGGGGCGGCGTCAGCTCCCCCGGTTCTGGGGCGTCAGCCCGCGCCGTCAGGTCTGCCACCCCGCCGCGTTGGGGTCAGCGACGGCCCGCCGGGGTTCCGAAGTGATCCGGCTGGATTCCGGGACGGTTCGGCTGGGTCCAGTGGCAGTCCGGCTGGGTCCCGTGGCGGCGCGCTGGGGTCCAAGAATTGTGTGCTTGGGTCCAGGAGCGGCGCGCCGAGACCAATCGCGGCGCGCGTGGGTCCAGCGGCGGCGCGACGGTGTCCCGTGGTGGTGCGCCGCAGTCCAGGCAGACAGGGCCGGGGTCCAAGATAAAAGTTCTTGGGGCCAGGAAGAGTTTTTCTGGCGTTCGCGGCGGAGGGGAGAATCCGCCTAACAGCCCGTTAAAAAACGTAGGATGGGCATCTTGCCCGTCCGATTTCCCGCAGAAAAACGACGGCCTAGAAGGCCATCCTACAGTTTTTCAACGGGCCGTCAGGCTGCGGGTTCTTGATCGCCGCAGGAAACCCGTGGCCTCACGGCACACGGCTCGCCTAAAACAGCTCACTCAGGACCGTGCGAGGTCTATACGCGAGCCGCGTGCGGCACTCTTTTCAACGGGCGGCTCATGCTTGCCGTGTGACATCAAGTTGCTTTTGATCGACAAACAAAAACGTCCCGGCTCATTCTTCAATGAGTCGGGACGAGTTGAATTTTGCGGTGCCGATGGCTGCTGAATGGAGCGGGTCACGGGCGCTGTTGCGCGAAGAGCCATTCCATGAATTTGGGGTCGGCGTAGGTTTGCTTCCACGAGTCGTGACCGACGCCGGGGTACTCGGTGTACTTGGGCTTGCCGCCCGCTTTCTCAATCGCGGCGATCATGCGTCGCGAGCGTTCGGGTTTGACGGCTTTGTCCTGATCGCCGTGGAAGGCCCAGATTGGAACGTGAATGACGCGGTCGCCGGTCGCTTCATCCGCGCCGCCGCAGACGGGAGCAGCGGCGGCAAACACCTTGGGAGTGCGTGCGATCATGTCCCACGTTCCATAGCCCCCCATCGAGAGGCCGGTCACGTACAGTCGCCGATCGTCGATGCGAAACTCCTTCTGTAACGAGGCCATCACATCGCGCGTCAACTTCAATGAGATCGACTCTTCGGCGGGGATCGTATGGCTGTCCTTGGTCCAATCGACTTCAACCCACTTCTGTTCTTGGGGGCACTGCGGCACGAGGACAAAGCAAGGGTACTTCGTGCGGTTCACGCCGCTGGCGAAGTCACCGGTCGCGTGAACAAGCGTCTTCTGATTGTCGTCGCCACGTTCACCGGCTCCATGTAGGAACAGAACAAGCGGGTACTTGGCTCCCTCTTTGGCGGAGTACCCTGCGGGCGTCATCAGCCGGTAGTTGAGCTTTTCACCCTTGTCATTTTGATAGACACGGGCTTCATAAAGTTCTTCGGACATGGCGGGGTAACTCGATAGCAGAGTGACGATGAGCGCCAGCAGAGCCATCGGTTGTGGGACGAAGGAACAGAGTCGGAAATCGCACATGGGGACTTTCATTCAAGCAGAGGAAGTCGGAGCGTGACTTCCAGACAGACAATGAACGGAACAGCGTCATCCGGAAGCGTTCTGCTTATATCTCTCGCGGCCTCAAAAGGGAGGCATTGGCACGTTTCGCTAACGCTCGGTGTGGTGACGGGAACTCACACCGGTCGCACAGGAATAGGTGACACCACGAGACATCACGCGGAAGGAAGTGAGACGTTTATACCTCACGCGGCCAAAGCTGAGACACTGGCGAGCCGCCTGCCGTCAGGCTGCGGGTTCTTGATCGCCGCAGGAAACCCGTGGCCTCACGGCACACGGCTCGCCTAAAACATCTC
>JAYTXB010000952.1:0-13344 GCA_043743205.1 Schlesneria sp. | reverse complement strand
AACGGGAGACACCGTGAATGCTGCGAACACCCTTAGGACCGGCGCATGAATACCTGGCGGAGTTTGGTGATCCGGGTGCCGTGGACCCGGACTTTTCGGCGAAGAACCCGGGGCCTCACGGCACCCGGCTCACCTCGATCATCAGATTGTTACCGCCAGTTGTTGATGTGTCGCTCCTTGGTAGACAGGCAAAACGACTTTGTGGGTAGCCGAAACGACTTGGTGGGTTGGCCAAACGACTTGTTCTGGTGCCGGAACGACTTTTTTGACTGACGAAACCGTTTCGGCGGCTCAGGAAATGGTTTTGTGTGATCGCAAGGTCGTTTGGATTACTCAGAGCTTGGTTTGGGAGCCTCGCCACGTCGTTCGATTTGTTCAGATTGTCGTTTCGGTTCATCAGGTTGACATTCAAATTGTTCGTGGTGTCGTTCGGCGGCGTGGCTGGGGGACACGAAGATGTGGACTCCAGCCACCCTGCCTCACGTAGGTCTTCGATCTTCACGCCACTATGCTGAAGCTGCTCGGCATCGACCACACCCGACTAACCTTTCGCCACAATATTGAAGGAGTGCGCGATGACGACCATTCGGACTGTTTTCGTGGCGATCATGGGGCTGTGTTGCGCGGGATGTAGCCCGGAATCGTTTCGAGCGGAGACTCGGCTATTGTCCGATGGAAGCGTCGAGCGAGCAGTCTACCAGCCTATCAAACGTGTCCCGGATGATGCCCGAAAGAGCCGCGAATGGTCTTCAAATCATCGCACCCGTGAAGTGAAATCGGCGGCTGACCTGCAATTGCCAATGGACGACCTGATTCGACGTTTTGGTAAACCTGATGACGAAGAACACCCCAACGACCATTGGATTGCAAAAGGTAAGTTCGCTGATATCAAAGCCATCCCAAATCATCTGGTTTTCAAGGCTCCCGATGGCTTGAAAGATGGTCGTCTCGTTCGAAAACTGGATCGCACGGATTGGGGCGTTGTCACGGAATGGACTTGGAACGAAACGCTGACGGATTCCTTTACGTTTGCGGATCACCGGAAAGCTCGAAGCGATGTGATTGATACGTTCGTCCCCATCATTGTCGCAGCGTGTTCTAAGACGTGGGGGCCTGAGTACGACCTGAATGAGTTTGAACGGTGGTTGTGCGGAGATGTCGCGTCCTGTTTTCAAGAGTTGTGCGATGTCGTTCTCGAATTGGGATTGGACAAGCCCAAACATTCCTGGGAAAGCCCCGTGCTGCTCGCCAAGTTTGACGAGGTCTTCCAGAAATATGGACTCCATTTGTTTGATGCAGAACACAAACCCCTGAAGGACGATGAGGCGAAGCGACGGATTGAAGAGTTTTTTTCCAAGGTTCTGCGGCAGTATGTGCGCGACAGAAAAGGGGAGCCGCTGGCAAATGAACTCCTTCGGGATGCGCTATCCGGCTCAGAACAGTCTCGCCTGAATCAGGCATTGGAACGTGTTGCTCATGCCAAGTACGGTGGCAAGGAGCGGTTTCAAGAGACCGTCAACCGGTTGGGGATTCGCCTGTTTGGTTTGTACTACTGGCCACCACTATTTCGTAACTCGCAGTCCTTCGATTATCGCATGGATGTCACCGGGTTCGTTTTGGAAACGAACGCGACGCTGATTGCGGAGCGGACGCTTCGATGGAAGTTTCACTCCGAGGACGCCTTTCCTCTCGGGTACTCGATGAGTGCAACAGTGGCGATCCTCAATGCTGATGCGGCGGCGAAGCATTTTCCAAATGTGAAGCTCGATACCCGCAAGATCATCGTGGACTATCTGGACTTGGTGCGAGCCGATACCCAACTGAAGGTCGCCTTGGATGATCTCATCCAAAAAAACGATCCCGCGCTCTGGAGTGCATGGTGCCAAGCCAATCGTGATTCCAAACTGAATGAGTTGCTGAAGCCAAAGCCCGAGACCAACAAGCATGAAACCCCTTGATTTTTCGGCGGCGTGGCTGGGGTCGGCTTCATCGCCGCCGCCGGTCTCGTTGGTGTGTCGATTGCGCATTTGCTGGGGCCACATAGACGTGGACCCCAGCTACCCTGCCCGTTTCTTGGACTCGCTCCATTGGCTCAAGCCAAGATGTTCGGTGTGTCCTGCCCGTTTTCATCGACCCACATCATCAGTGGCTGCGAGTGACAATCGGATGTGCGTTTCGCAGCATCCCGACGACTTGGCTCGACGGTGCGAACAAGTCGCACGTGAGATCGCCTGCGTGAGAGGGCGCGAGTCGGACGAGCGTGAAGTCGGTGGAGCGTCCCTCGTCAGCGTTCCCCAGCAGTGCGCGACGACCACCGCGTGTGGCGAGGTCGAGCAATGTGAGGTGCGAGAGATCGGGATGCTGCTTCGCCACGAATTGCAATTCGGCGAAGAGGCTCAGGTCTGGGTTCGAGGCGCGGCTGTCGGTTCCGAACGCGACGGAGCCGCCCAGTTCGAGTAGTCGCCGCCACGGATGGTGTTGGTGCCCGAAGGCAGCGTGAGTGCGCGGGCAATAGACGAGCGTCATGTGAGGTCGAGCCGCCAGAAACTGCAGTTCCTCCTCGACGAGATAGTTGCCATGCACGATCAAGCTGCGCGGGGCTGCGGCCAACGTTTCGAGCCACGTCAGCGGTCGTTCTCCGCCGAAGTGTCCGTCGCGCCAAATGCCAAATTCGGTGAGCAGCTCGCGAAACTCGCCCGTTCCATCTGCCAGTAACTCCAACTCCGCTTCGGTCTCTGCCAAGTGCATCGCCACTGGGCGTGCAGTCGTTCGTGCCAGCGCCACCGCCGACTTCAATAAATCGGGGCGCACGCTGTACGGCGCGTGAGGACTCAGTCCGAAGTGACCTTCCCAGCTCATCACGTTTCGGGCGAGTTCCGTTTGCACGCTGACGCGCTCGTCCCCTCGTCCAATCAACTCTTGGAACACGACGCCTGTGAAGCCTGTCGTGGAGTAATCGTCGCGCGACCAACCGGTCGTCGCAATGTCGCCAATGAGTGTCGTGCCGCAACGAACGCTCTCCGCGCCCCCCGCTCGCAGGGCCTCCGGGACGTAGTTCCCCGTGAACGACTCGGTCTGCTCCCGCCGATACTTCACGACCGCACGAATCCAATCGGTGAAGCGGCCCGCAGTCGGGATCGGCTCCCGCAACAGACTGAACTCCAGATGTGTATGTGCGTTGACCAGTCCCGGAATGATCGCAACGTTTCCCCAGTCGATCGCCACCTGATCGCCATCAGAATTCGTTTCCAACGTCCCATTCCAGTGGAAATTGACCGTGACATCCTGCGTGACGCTCCCCGAGTCATCGACCATCCAGCCGACGCGGTACACGGGTGCAGAAGAATTGAGAGGAGGTTTCATCAGGCTGGCCATCGTAGCCACTGGGATCGCAGTGGCACACCAGCGCTCGATGAGGTATTCGTCTCGCTTCACGTTGATCGTCATGTGCTGTCGAGTTTGACTGATGCCGCTTCCATTTCCGCCGACAATCCTACTCGCCATCGGCGGACTGCTGCTGGCGGGAAGGCCATGGCTGCGTGATGTCCGTTGGGGCGCGAGTCTGTGGTTGGTCGCGTGGCTGTACTCCGCGTATTCGCTGGCGATGTACGGCAGCACGCTGGGCGACGCGGCTGCGAGAGCCGCCGTTGATTCCGTCTGGGTTGTTGCGGACGTGTTGGCGATGTCGGGACAGTGGCTGGCTCTGGCGCTCGGGCTGCTGTTTGGGGTCGGTTCGATCAGTTTGACCGCGCGCGAAGGTGCGACACCCGAGCGGCTCGGATTTCTGTCGTTTCTGATCGCGGGCGTGATGCTGGTCGTCTGTGCGAACGATGCGATCACGTTGGCGTTGTCACTGGAGATCGTGCAGTTCGCTGTGATCGCGTTGCGTCGGATGGAACTCGACGCGCGAAGTCACTTCATACCGCATCAGGTTGGCGAGTTCAGACCATCACGCGACGAGGCCACGCAGTGGTTGGGAATTGCGGCGTCGCTGTGCGTGTGGTTGGGTCTCGCGCTGGCTGCCAGCGTCACGGCTTCCACGCAATTCGATTCCATGCGGCTTGTACTCGCGCAGGCCTACAGTCCCGGGCCGGGACGCCTCGGGATTGGAGCGGGATCGAAACTCGGGCTGCTCGCCATCGGCTTGGTTGTGACCGGGATCAGCAGCCGCATGGGACTGGTTCCATGGCAGTCAATCTTGTCTGAGAATGTGCGTGGTGTCGGGTATTGGACGAGCGGCTGCGTCGTGTTGTGCAGTCAATTGGCAGGTGTCTTGGCACTCGCGCGGTTGTGCGGAACGGTTTGGATCGGGTTTGCGGGGGAGTTGATTGTCCTGCTCATCGTGTTGTCGGCGACGACGTTCGCAGTGGCGGGAGGACTCACTGCGCGGTCCCTTTCGCAGGGCGAGGGGACGTTGCGACGATGGCTAATCGCGCTGACGATGCTGCACGGCGCGTGGCTGCTCATCGGAGCCCTCGGTGCCACGGCGGAATTGGCCGCTCCCGAGAACAGCTTGTCGGCAGCGACCGGTCAACCGAGTGCGCTGTCGTTACTCGTCTTCTCGGCCAGCGCGAGTCTGCTCGGTCTGGCGGGCCTCTTCCTGTTGTTCAATCATCTTGCGCGCGGTGATCGCGACATCGAGTATCTCGATGAACTGTTCGGGCTTGGCGAACTGGCCCCTGTGACCGCGACCGGTTTGATGATTGTGCTGGCCAGCCTGATCGGTCATCCGCCGCTGTGGGGTTGTTCGGGACTCTGGTCGATGCAGGTGGTGGGCTTCCATGTTCGCGCAGTCGATACGACGGGAGCCTTGAGCATCGCCCCGCATCCCGGTGTGATCGTGCTGTTGATCGTGGCGACACTCAGCACACTGCTCTCCGCAGCCGTAGTTGTTCAGTTTGCGCGAGTCCTGTTCCTCGAAGCTCCGATCTCACGCATGCGACCACAGGGACGACGGGCATCTCTTGGCGCGGGCTTGTGCGTCGCGACGGTCCTCGCGGTCGTCGGCCTCGTCCCTTCACAGTTGCTCGTCGTGCTGACCACGAGGACCTACAAGCCGCTTCCTGCCGCGCCGCAGGAAGGCCCGCTCGGCAAGACAACCGGTTCCGCCACAGCGAATGGTGTTCGGCCACGGTTGAAATGAGATGTCATGGAAGTCGAGAGAGTTCAGGAAGTCGCACGACACGAAGTACCTCGCCGCCGCGCCGGGGCTGGCAACTGCGGATGCTCGACTCGTTTTGAGACGACGCGAATGGCGGTTCTTCCACGCGTCGAACGATCACGAAACTCTGATTGCTCGCAACAAGGAGACGCACGACAACGCGACTCCCTCGGGCAATCGGCCAATGGGACTTACTTTAAGAGAGTACGGACAGGCGCATCAATCAGTGTCCGAGGTAACCGAACTCGTGAGAGTTCGGGTTGAAGTCTCACGGCCTCAGTTACGCCAGTGATTGATGCGCCGATCCTAAGCGCCTGTTGAAGAACGTAGGATGGGCACCTTGCCCGTCCCGCTTTCAACGCTAAAACGGACGGCCTAGGAGGCCACCCTACGTTCTTCAACAGGCTGCTAAGCGATACTCTTCGATAAGAGTTGTTCCACCTTTGTCAGGCACATTCACGCTGGAAAGGCTCACGCATGGGACTCGACTATGTTGAAGTCATCATGGAGATCGAAGACGCGTTCGAGATCACGAACTTTGATGTCCCTGTCGCACTGGCACCGTTTGACATGTTGACAGCCGATGACCTGTGTGAACACGTATGGCAACGGTTGCAGGGCCGGGAACCCGCCTGGACGGAAGCCGACTTCAATCGCATCGTGACGCTCACGGCTCCGCTGCGACAGCGGACAGAGGCGTACTTGCACGGGCTACCACGACCGTGGTGGCAATGGAGTCTGCCCCATCAGATGAATCGCCTCGTTAAAGACGAGGCACTCGCAAACCTGTGGAAGGAGCTGGAGTTGATCTGGGGCTTCCCGCCGCCGCCGCTCGTGCCGAATCCGAGAGAGGATTCAGTCGAGTTGCCCGCGTCGTGCCGCACCCGCTGGGGACTCTTGGGCACATTGATCCGCCAGTGGACGCTTCAACACGAGCCTCGTCGATTCGTCTGGCAAGCTTCGTCTGCGGCGCGTCCTACCAACGCAGACCAGTGGACGCGAGCCGCCGTGTGGGATCGACTGCAATCCATTCTCATGGAGCAACTAAACCTTCCGCAGGATGTCGTTCAGCCACATGCGACTCTGAAGGGCGATCTCAGGATGGACTGAGCCCTGCTCACCCGAAGATCAACGGCCCGATGTCTCTTTTGCATTCGGCTCGACGGTTCTGTCGAGGATCATGATCTTTTGCCAGATGGTGCGTGAGAGTCCGTTGGTCAGTGCGGCCAGTTGATCCGACGCATCGACAGCGTCGGCGTCGGGGAACTCTTGCACGTAGATCGCGCCGACCTTGGCCACGATCGACAGCAGCTCACTGCAATAGTCGAGGTAGCGGCCCAACTCGAAGGCGGTCAGTGTGCGCGGCGGCGACGACGGAGTGCGGGTCCCCTGCAACAGGTTCTCGGGGTCTTTCGTGAGTTGGTGCATGTCCACGATGTGAGCGATTGCCCTCAGTTCATGCAGTGCCGACAGCGCACGTTCGCGCTTCAGGCGGCGCTCTAGGCTGAATAAGAACGCGAGCGTCGCACCGATGAAGAACAGGCTTCCCAGTGAGGCTTCCATCGTCTGCGCGAAGTTGTCCAACTCACGCAATTCGTCGCCGCTCGAATGGACGTTGAGTCCGATCAGAATCAGGACGCCCACGATCGCCGTGACCAGCAGGACGCAGGCCGCGCGCAGCCAGAGATGCGGTCGTTTGATCTGCTCACAACGCAGAACCGCTTCCTGCGCGACGCGATGCAATTCACTGGCGACCTGACGTAGTCCTGCTGCTGGAAAACGATCCGCGATTCGGCGTTCGAGTTGTGCGGCGGTATCAACAATCTTCTGCGGTTGCAGTTCGCGGTAGTTGACTGGATTGACCCGGATCGCGGCCGCAACGGGAGAAGAAGTCTTGCTCACGACGTGTTCCTCGCTTCAGGCCAAACGGAACAGACGCCGCGCGTTCTCGGTCGTCGCGGTGGCGATCACTTCTTTCGAGACGCCGCGCGATTCTGCCAAACAAGCTGCCGTGAGCCGCACGTGTGCCGGTTCGTTCCGTTTGCCTCGAAACGGCGTGGGTGAAAGATACGGCGCGTCCGTCTCGATCAACAGGCGGTCAAGGGGCACCGACAGCGAGACCTCTCGCAACACTTCGTTCCTCTTGAACGTCACCATCCCGCCGAAGGACAAGTGCAGCCCCATCTCGAGGCAGGCGGCTGCGGTCTCAGCGGACCCGCAGAAGGCGTGCATCACTCCTCGCAACGCGCCGCGTGCGAAATGCCTCCGCAAGAGAGCCACGACCTCCGCCTCGGCCTCACGGCAATGCACGACGAAAGGGAGATCGAGCCGCCGGGACAACTCGATGTGACGGTCAAAGTACTCCGACTGCAACTCGATCGGAGAGTGATCCCAGTACTTGTCCAGACCCGTCTCACCGAGTCCCACAACACGCGGTGCCGAGGCCAGTTCGACGATGCGCTCCCAGTCGCCGGGCTGAGCCGCCTGAATGTAGTTCGGATGCAGGCCGACCACAGCCAAGACGCTGTCGTACTTTTGAGCCAACTCCACGACACGGCGGCAACTATCGAGCGTGATGCCGATCGCCAACATCTGTTTCACTCCGGCATCGACGGCGCGCTGAATCGTGTCATGGCAGTCTTGAGTGAATGACTCTTCGTCGAGATGACAGTGCGTGTCGATCCACTCCATCGTCGTGGCTCCGATCCGTGCATACGACCGTCTTGACTAATACTCGGCAGAAGGTAGCGGGAGCGTTCCGGCTTGGTGGAAGCATCCCGAAAATTGACGCCACGCATCAGGGGCTTCCACAACGTGAGGAACGCCCGGGTCACCCGAAGTGGTGCGACAATTGACACTGGCAGACCACAAACCTAACCCACGAAAATCTCTGGTCGCCACCTACAGCTTCAGTAATCGCAACTCTTCAGTTCCGGCACGTTGCGCCGCGAGAGCCTCCCCCAGGGCTGTTGCTGCCTCGGGATCATCGACGCACGTATGCGCCGCTTCGTCCAACTCTGAAACCAGCGCATCTTGACTGGCAATGATGCGCGGCAATAGCGACTTCAGTGCGAGGAAATGCAGGTCAGTGAAGGCTGCCGGGTACACACCGAACTCCACCGGGTAGCGACGTTCGACCAGTAATTCGGTCAGTCGAACAACCTGCTGCCGCTGGCTTCCCACGAGACGAGCGACTGTCTCGCGCGCGGTGTCGGCGTTGTTTGGCGACCAAGGACTGGTCTCGCCTACGAACTGCAGCAGGCTGCGTCCGAGATCGACGACCAGTTGGTTCAGCTTCGTGTTGTGTTGAATGCGGGCCATGTGCGATCCGAATAGGCAAGCGACGGCTCACGGCCGACGCGGAAATGACAAACGAGACTGCTTACAAGAACGCCTCGGCCGCATGACGGGCAACGAGACTTAACGGCCCAATCCAGACCGTTCCCAGTAGCAGCACCATCGCAGAAATCATCAGGACATACAGACCGGAAGAGGACTGTGCCGTCAATGAAACTGGTCGAGCATCCGTCGGTCGGTCTTGCATGCACATCACTTTTAGCACGCCCACGTAATAGAAGAGGCTTAGCACCGTGTTCAATCCCCCCGCAGCCAACACGACCCACATGAACCAATGCACTGACGCGGCGTCAAACACCGCCGCGAAAATGAAGAACTTCCCATAGAAACCACCAAGCGGCGGCACGCCGACGAGGCTGAACAGACAAATCGCCATGCAGACCGCCAACAACGGTGACTGGTGAACGATCCCCTTGTAGTCATCGACTTCTTCACTGAACAGCTGATTGCGAAGCAGCGCGACAATCGAGAACGCGCCGAGGTTCATGAACAGGTAGACCGCAAGATAGTAGACCAGTCCTTCGATGGCCCGGATCGGTTGGCTGGGATCAACACCGCTCGTCGCAGAACGTAGTACCAGCATGGCTGATACAGCCATCAGCATGTAGCCCGCGTGAGCGATCGTGGAGTAAGCGAGCAGCCGCTTGAGATTCGTCTGCGAGTAAGCCGCTAGGTTTCCAAACGTGGCCGTAGCCACGGCAAGCACACCCAAGCCCAAACCAAACACGAGCGCCAAATCGGGTAGCCCGCCCGTCGAGCCACCTGTAACGGCCAATGAGAATCGGACGAGCAATGCAAACGCGGCGGCCTTCGATCCGATCGACAGAAATCCGGCCACTTCAGCCGAAGCTCCCTGGAACGCATCAGGACACCAGAAGTGGAACGGAACCGCTGACAACTTGAATGCAAATCCAACCGTGATCATCAACAACGCGAGCAGCACGACGCGTGCTTCTGGCTGCTGAGTCCCAAAGCCGGTGGTGAACAACGCATGAAGTCGGTTGCTCAGTTCCGGGAACTCGGCCGTTCCAGTCAGACCTGCCAGCAGGCTGATCCCGAACAGCATCACACCTGCGGCACCCGCACCGTAGACGACAAACTTGAGTGCCGCCTCGCTGCTCTGCCTACGTCCTTTGAGAAACCCCGTCAACGCGTAACTCGGCACGCTCGCCATTTCGATCCCGACGAACATCATTAGCAGATGATTCGCACTCGACATGAGCATCATTCCGACGACGGCCCCCGACAGCAATGTATAGAAGTCAGGCGCGTCTTCGTCGTCAGGGATGCCACTCAGCACAGTAAGAGCGATTACGAATACGAGGAAAAACAGCAGCAGGCCGCGAATGAAAACGGAGAACGAGTCGTGGATTGCCAAGCCCGTGAACATCTCGATCGGCCCCGAGCCGTCCATACGTAGTTCACAGAACTGAAAGAGCACATTGATGAACGCACTCATCCCACCCAACAACGCGATCCAGTGCGTTGGCAAGATTTTGTCGAGGCTCGTCAAGCGAGCCAGTAGCATCGCGACGATCGACGCGGAGAGGATCAACTCTGGGAGAAAAAGCATCAACGAACGAGACGTGGACGCCTGTGTGGCCACGTTGCCGTTGAGGAATTGCGATAAAAGTGACTGAAAATCCATGACGTTCTCAACGGGAACCGGCACTCGCCGGCAGGCCGATTTCAAATTGCCGCAACTCGAACTTCCGACTTAACTCGTAACTCGTGATGAACTCACGCCACCTCGGATTCCAAAACAGAATCACTTCACTTGCGCGGACTGAATGACCGTGCCCGCGCCGTGCATCGTGTCGTAAGTCGTGGCCATGCTGTTGACCATGGTGTCAATCGAACCGCTCATCAGGTCGAAAAGCAGGCCGGGGAACACGCCAAGAACAATCGCGCAGACGACCAACGTGTAGGCCACGGTCAACTCACGAGCATTGATCGGGATGATTCCTTCGGGGTGCGGCCCTTTGTATTCGGCACCGAAATACACTCGCTGAATCGTCCACAGGATGTAGCCAGCAGTCAGGATCACGCCCGCCGCCGAGATGATGGCCAAGAGTGGATCGTAATTCCAACAGCTCAGGACCGAGAAGATTTCCCCCACGAACCCACACAATCCAGGCAAGCCCAAGCCCGCGAAGAAGATCACGGCCGCGAGCCCAGTGTAGTGCGGCATCAACTGAGCAATGCCACCAAACTTGTTGAGGTCACGGTGGTGAACGCGGTCGTACAACACGCCCACCATAAAGAACATGCCCGTAGATGAGATGCCATGCGCGATCATCTGGAACATCGCGGCATTGATCCCCATCTTCCAGTAGTCAACACCAAACGTCTTGCCATCGACAATCTTCCAGACCGCGAGACCCAGCAACACGTAGCCCATGTGACTGACAGAACTATAGGCCACCAGTCGTTTGAAGTCGGTTTGAGCCATCGCCGCGAACGCACCATAGATGATGCTGAACACACCCAGCGCGACGAGGAAGTAGGCGGCATATTGCGCTCCATATGGGCAGAGCGGGAACGCGATTCGGATGATGCCGTAGCCGCCCAATTTCAGGAGGATCCCCGCCAGAATCATCGAGATTGGAGTCGGTGCCTCGACGTGTGCGTCAGGCAACCACGTGTGGAAGGGGAACGAAGGCAGTTTGATGGCGAACCCAATGAACAGCAGGATGAACGCCGCGATCTGCATCGATTCACTGTAGGCCGGCACCGACCCGCGACCGGCGGCCACTTCCGCCAGATAGAGCAGATCAAAGCTGCGGCCACTGTTGAAGTAGAACATCAGCATCGCGATCAGCATCAACACACCGCCCGCCAACGTATAGAGGAAGAACTTAATCGCCGCGTACTCGCGACGCGGTCCACCCCAGACGCCGATCAGGAAGTACATTGGCAGCAGCATGACTTCCCAGAAGACGTAGAACAGGAAGAAGTCGAGCGAGAGGAAGACTCCGAGAACGCCGGTCTCGAGTACCAAGAACAGCATCAAGTAGCCTTTGACGTGCTTCTCGATGCTCCACGAAGCGAGTGCGGACAGCACAAAGACCAATCCGGTCAGCATGACGAGCGGAAGGCTGATGCCGTCCACACCCAAGCTGTAATAGACGTTCCAATTCTTGATCCACTCCGTGCTGCACCGGAACTGCATTCCACCATTGGAGAGATCGAAGCCCGCCCACAGTTGCAGGGTGAGTGCGAACGTCAGCATCGTCCCGACGAGCGTGAAGTAACGCATCCCCTCCTTGGCTTGGCCGTCAAACGCCAGCAAGCCGAGCGCGAACAGAGCGGGCAGGAAGATGATGAAACTCAGAATGGATTCAGCACTCAACATGGTGTTCTCAATCTCTTTGAACGCTGCAGAAATCTTGCTGTCGGCCGCAGGTCGTCAAGCGGTCTCACTCAAACACAATCACGAATAAAGCTACTCGGCACTGCCTCATCTCGGTGTCGTGGTGATCAGCACTGCAAACAGCACCACAACTCCGACTGCAACCCACATCACGTACTGCCGGAGCCGTCCCGTTTGAACCACTCGCAACGACATTCCCAATGATCGCGTTGCATTGCCGACCAAATTGACCAAGCCATCGACCATTCCCTCGTCGAACTTCCGATCCCACTGCGCGACCGATTTGACGACCTTCGCAGAAGTATGCAGCACGACATCCAACACGTGCTTGTCAAAGCCCGCGCACCACGCCGAAACAACATGAACGGGTCGCACGAACATGGCGTCGTACAGCACATCGAAACGCCACTTGTCGATGAGGAACTCATGCACCCCGGGGAACTGGCGGCGAATGTCTTCCGGCCGGATGGCACGAGAACCGTACATCACGTAAGCGAGGATCGAACCGGCGAACGCGGCGATCAATGCCAACACACCGGCTTGTCCGTGAACGGCGTGAGTTTGATGATGGCTCGGCAACGTAATCTTGGCCGGACCCAACGATGTGTATGGCTCATCCGCAGAGACCACGGCGCTGTCTGCCAACAGTCGGTAAAGCGGACCCTCTTCGCCGCCTCCAGCGAGCATCCAACCCCACGCACACGTCGCGGCTAAGACTGACAGCACGATCAACGGCGTCGTCATGACGCGCGGTGATTCGTGACAGTGATCGTAGACGTGATGATCGCGAGGTTCACCAGCAAACGTGAGGAACCAAAGGCGGAACATGTAGAACGCCGTAATTCCCGCTGTCACCAACGGAGTGAAGAACAGCAGTGAATGGACCGGATTCAAATTGGAGTAGGCGAGCGCGGACGCCACGATCGCATCCTTGGAATAGAACCCCGAGAACCCGATGTTCAGGACAGGAATCGCCAACCCGGCGATCGCGATCACACCGACGAGCATCGTGTACGCAGTGATCGGCATCTTGCGACGCAACCCACCCATGCGAGGCATTTCCTGTACGTGATGACAACCGGCAATGACACTGCCCGAGCAAAGGAACATTAGTGACTTGAAGAAGGCGTGAGTCACCAGATGGAACAGCCCTGCGCCCCAACCGCCGACACCAATGGCCAGCATCATGTAACCGAGCTGACTGATCGTGGAGTACGCGAGAACGCGCTTGATGTCCGTCGCCACGATGGCAATCGTCGCGGCGACGAATAGTGTGATGCAGCCGATGTACGCGATGACCAGTAAGACTTCCGGCGTGAACATCGGATAGAAGCGACCTGCCAGATAGACCCCCGCCGCGACCATCGTTGCCGAGTGAACAAGTGCGGAAACGGGAGTCGGCCCCTCCATCGCATCGGGCAACCACGTCTGCAATGGGAACTGAGCACTCTTA
>JAYTXB010000951.1:0-1855 GCA_043743205.1 Schlesneria sp. | reverse complement strand
CGCTGTGCGCCGTCAGACCTTCGACTGCGGCGAGACGGCGAATGTCTTCGGCAGCCTCTTCCAGTGCGTCGCGGTTGTAGCTGATGACACTGCTTCGTTTGAGGAAGTCGTTCGCGCAGAGGCCATTCGCGAATCGGGCCGTTCCGCCCGTGGGCAAGACGTGCGACGGGCCTGCGAAGTAATCGCCGACCGCGACGGGAGTGAAGTGTCCCATAAAGATGGCTCCCGCATTTTGAATCCGGCCAAGCAGTTCTTCCGGGTCGCGGGTGGAGATGTGCAGGTGTTCCGGCGCAAGTAGATCGGTCAGTTCGGCCGCTTGCACGGAGTCTTTCGCGAGGATCAGTGCGCCGTATTCGTTAAGACTCGTCAGGGCGAGGTCTCCGCGCGGGAGTCGTCCCAGTTGAGCGGCAAGTTCGGCACGCACGGCTTCGATCAACGGAGCATGCCAAGTAATGAGCACGCCGGAACCGGGGCTGTGTTCGGCTTGCGAGATCAGATCGGCCGCGACGAACCGCGGGTCGGCCGAGTCATCGGCGAGCAACACGACTTCACTGGGACCGGCGATGCTGTCGATATCGACCTCACCGAAAACGTGCTGCTTGGCGAGGGCCACGAAGAGATTGCCCGGCCCGACGATCTTGTCCACGCGCGGCAGACCTTCAATTCCGTAGGCCATCGCCGCGACCGCTTGAGCACCGCCGATGCGATAGACCTCGGTGACTCCCGCCTCGACACACGTCGCCAAGAGTGACTCGTTGTAACCGCCGAACTCGGTCGGAGGGACCACGACCGCGATCTCTTTCACACCCGCCGTGCGCGCGGGGATCGCCGTCATCAACACCGTGGACGGATACGCCGCCGCGCCGCCAGGAACGCAGATGCCGACACGCTTGAGCGGCAAGTAACGCTGACGCAACTCGACTCGACTCATTCCGTCCTGTCGAATGAGACGCACGTCTTCGTGCAGAATACGGCTTTGAAACTCGGTAATATTGCTGATGATCGTCCGAAGTGTGCGGAGAAACTTCGGATCGGCGGCCGCATGAGCGGCGTCCAACTCAGCGGTCGAGACACGCATCGACGCGAGCGTCAACTCTTTTTTGTCGAGCTTCGCCGTGTACTCCAGCACAGCAGCCAGCCCGCGCTCCCGCACATCGGCACAGATGCGCTGCACGACCTGTCGCGGTGCAAGCGGTTCGCCGAACAAGTCGATCGTCCGTTGGCGACTGGCCTCGGAAACGATGTCTCCTTGCGGGCTGAGCTTTCGTCGGAGAGCGGCCAAGGCGGCAAGCGGGTCTTGATTGGAACAGTCGATGGTGGGGATCGTCAGCGTCACGTTGGTTGTGGGTCCGGTTGTCTCGCTCGGCGCAAACACTGCTGCGGTGGTCGAGTGAGAGTGGTGTTAGTGAGAGACGGGCAAGTTCGGCGGGAATCGCGTCAGTAATCGACGAGGCGGCTAGTTCGACTGTCTGAGTTGTCCCAATGAAGAGTTGGCACGGCCCATCAATCCGCCATCTGTTGTGGTGGGCGATGCTCACCCTACATGAAGTCAGACAGTCGAACTAGAGTGTACCGCCGCTGGATTGGTTTCCCACTGAAGCGGGCGTGACCGGAGGGACTGAGGTCAGGTGTTCACTTGAGCACGAACCGCACCCGAAGTGCAGACGTTAAACCACGCATCGAACGCAGCTCCACGAATCAAAACTATGAAGAAGAACTCTCCTCCTCTCCCCGCGCGGCCGGAGCGAGTAGACACCCCTAACAGCCCGTTGAAAAACGTAGGATGGGCATCTTGCCCGTCCGATTTCCCGCAGAAAAACGACGGCCTAGAAGGCCATCCTACAGTTTTTCAACG
>JAYTXB010000950.1:0-2570 GCA_043743205.1 Schlesneria sp. | reverse complement strand
GCCTTCTCCGGTTCCATCACGAACGAGAAGAACATGTTCTCGAACCCGCGCTTGGCCGGATTCGATTCGGTCGAACCGACGAAGAAGCCCCACGTCATGTAGTCGGAGGGGCGAACCGCAGTCTTGTCCTCCGGATCAGCCGCCCCCTCGGTCAACGCCTTCGCGTACGAGAACGGCATCATGCTCGGCACTTGCCACTTCTCGGTGACGATCGCCTTGATGTTGGAACTCTTTTCGGTCGTCGCCCGGTCCATCGCGGTCAGCACCGTGAAAACGAGCGTCACCACCAGCACCAGCATCATCGTGCCGAGCGACGTGAGGATCGTCCGAATCGGATTTCGGCGAATGCTCTCATAAATCAGGAAGAAGTATTTCATGGGGGTTCTCTGGGAAACCGGGAAGACGGTCTAGTCGTTTAACCGCCTGTTGAACATCCCGTAGGATGGACGCCTCGTCCGTCCGTTTGAGCTTGGATTCGGACGGACGAGGCGTCCATCCTACATTTTCAACAGACTGCTAACCGCGTGGGCAACGCCCCGCGCGTCGAGTGAGTACCAAGTCTGCTCTACAACCAACACGCGGGGCGTTGCCCACGCGGTTAAACGACGAATCACGCTTGGACTTTCGTGACGAGGCCCTTGTCGAGATGGACGAGTCGGTCGGCGCGGGCGGCGGCGTGCGGGTCGTGGGTCACCATGATGACGGTCTTCTTGAGTGTCTTCTTCAACTCACAGAGCAGGTTCAGAATCTCATCGGCCGACTTCGAGTCGAGTGCTCCGGTCGGTTCGTCCGCAACGATCAATGCCGGGTCGGTCACGATCGCTCGTGCAATGCCGACCCGCTGTTGTTGACCGCCGGACAACTGGCCCGGTCGGTGATGGAGTCGGTCAGACAGGCCGACGATATCGAGCGCCGTGCGGACCTGCTGTTCGCGCTGCTTCGAGTTGAGCGGCAACAGCAACAGCGGCAACTCGACATTGCGATAAGCGGTCAACACCGGCAGCAGGTTGTAAAACTGAAAGACGAAGCCGATGTTGCGTGTCCGCCACGTCGCCAGTTGCGACTCAGACATCTTGGAAATGAGCTGGCCACCGACCGAGACTTCACCCTGCGTCGGCCGGTCCAGCCCCGCAATCAGATTGAGCAGCGTCGTCTTGCCGGAACCGGACGGTCCCATCAGACCTACGAACTCACCGGAGTAAACATCCAAGTTCAAACCGTTCAGCACATCGACAATCTCACTGCCGCGTTTGAACGACTTGTGAACATCGTGAGCGTGAACCCAGGCAACATCAGTGGTCATCAGGCAATCCTGTGTGAAGGCGGAGAATCAAGAGTTGTCGTCGCCATAGGGTGCGAAGACTCCACGCACCCTACGGCGAGCAACCGGCATCACTGCGGCGGAGGTGATGGCTCTCCATTTGAAACCAGCTCCGGTGCATACGCTTGTTCGCCCATTCCTGGGGCTGTTGTGACTGCTGCCATGAATTGCTCAGCACCACATTTAGGACATCGGCCGGTGTCTAGCACGGTTTTGAGTGTTGGGTTTGAAATGAAGAAATGCCTGCACGAAACACATGATATTGAATCTTGAGTTGTGCGCCGCGACATCCAAATGAAGAACAGGATAATCGGTGGTGATGCGGCCAACGGTAAAGATGCGCCAAATAGGCATTCCGCAAGATCGCCGCCAATCTGATTATGGAGGAACTGTCGGAATGCTGGTGCCCACGGTAGCATCGCACACATTAGGCCAACAAAAGCAAGCATCGCGCCGAGTGCAGCGCAAAGTACACTGTGCTGGAATGCACGCACGTCCCGTTGGAATATCTCTCGTGACCGAAGCCGCAATTTCTCACCTAGTGCGTAAGGATTGAGTGGGCGAACGGTCATTGAACGGGGGCTGATTGAGGCGGCGAATCAGTCGAGGTATTTGCGTTGTAGAACGTGACGATGGCTCCCATCTCGGGCTTGAGGAACGTCCCCTCTTCGCCAGCGGGGACACTCAGCCGGACTCGCACCGGGATCGCCCCTTTGGCTCGGTCGGCGATCGGCATCAGGCGCGAGACGACTCCGTCATAGCTCCGCTTGGGAAACGCTTCGGCTCGCACCTTACAGATCTGACCTTTGAAGACCTTCGAGATATCGCGTTCTTGGATCGTCAGTTCGACTTCGAGTTTCGACAGATCCGCCACGTCGCACAGGCTGAACGAACCATTGAAGGCGATCGGATTGACGAGGTTCCCCAACTCGGCGTTCTTCTTCAGGATGATGCCGCTGATGGGGGACGTGATGATGCAGTTGTTGAGTCGCCACTTGGCTCGCCGCAACTCGGCTTCGATCTGCCGGACTTGGGCCTCCGCTCCGCGCTTCCGCTCGCGGCGTGGCCCGTCCACCATGAGTTGGCTCGTGGCTGTCAACTTCTCCACTCGCTGCTTCAGCGCGAGGAACTGCGACTCGGCCGTCTCCACCTCTTGTGTCGTCGCGATCCCTTTCGCCACCAAGTCCTTCTTGCGAGCGAAGTCTTTCTCGGCCTGATCGAGATTGGTTTGAGCCTCCGCCAGATCGGC
>JAYTXB010000949.1:0-2473 GCA_043743205.1 Schlesneria sp. | reverse complement strand
GTTTGCACGCGCCCGTGTGGTTTCTGTTCGGTCCCGCGCGGCAAGACCGAAGTCGTGCAGATTGATGAGCCGGAGCGAGTGGCCGAAGCCGCCGAGCGGTTGGGCCTGAAGTACGTCGTCATCACGTCGGTGACTCGCGACGACTTGGCCGATGGTGGGGCGAACCACTTCTACGAGTGTGTCCTCGCCGTGCGTGAACGCACCGGTGCAAAGGTGGAAGTGCTGACCCCCGATTTCAAAGGGAACCGCGCCGCCATCCAGCGCGTGATTGAAGCTCGCCCCGATGTGTTCAACCACAACACCGAAACGGTTCCTCGCCTGTACGACCGAGTCCGCCGCAACGCCGAGTATCACCGGACCCTCAACCTGCTCAAGCAGGTCAAAGAAGAAGCGCCGCAGATGCCGACGAAGAGCGGCCTGATGCTGGGCCTCGGTGAAACGCGCGAGGAACTGCTGGAAGTTTGCTCCGATCTGCGCAGCGTCGGCTGCGACATGCTGACGCTCGGCCAGTACCTGCAACCGACGCTCGATCACCTCCCGGTCGAACGCTATGTCCCGCCAGAAGAATTCGATGAGATCGGCGAGCAGGTTCGCAAGCTCGGCTTCTCGATGGTCGCCAGCGGCCCGTTCGTCCGCTCGAGCTACCACGCCGGTGAGATGGCCGAATCGGTGCGACTGTAGTGCGGACAGCATCGATCAAGTCGTTTATACCGCACGCGGCCAAACATGAGACTTTGGCGAGCCGCACGCCGTAAGGCTGCGGGTTCTTGATCGTTGCCAGAAACCCGTGGCCTTACGGCACACGGCTCGCCTAAAACATCTCACTCATGCCCACGCGGTTAAACGAACCGTCTGTCCGTACTGACGACCCAACATGCCCGAGTTTCAGATTGCCTCAGACTTTCAACCGGCCGGAGATCAACCGGCGGCGATCGCGAAGCTGGTCAGCGGGTTGCGTGAGCAGAAGCGAGATCAAGTACTGCTCGGCGTGACCGGCTCAGGCAAGACGTTCACGATGGCGAACGTCATCCAGCAATTGGGTCGTCCCGCGCTGATCCTCTCGCACAACAAGACGCTCGCCGCGCAACTCTACTCCGAGTTCCGCGACTTCTTCCCGAACAATGCTGTCTCGTACTTCGTCAGCTACTACGACTACTACCAGCCCGAGGCGTACATCCCGCAGCGCGACATCTACATCGAGAAAGACTCGGCGATCAACGAGGAGATCGACCGACTGCGACTGCTCGCCACCAGCGCCCTCGTCAGCCGTCGCGACACGATCGTCGTCGCCAGCGTGTCGTGCATCTATGGTCTCGGTTCGCCGAAGGACTATCTCGAAATGATGATCCCGCTGCGCGTGGGTGAGTCGATCGACCGAGACGACTTGCTACGGAAGCTGTGCGACATTCATTACAGCCGCAACGATGTCGCTCCGCAGCGCGGCAACTTCCGCGTGCGAGGCGATGTGGTCGAGGTCTGGCCCGCGTATGAAGAGACCGCGTTTCGCATCGAACTGTGGGGCGATGAGATCGAAAAGATCACGATCATCGAACCGTTGACCGGTGCGGAAACGAAGCGACTCGACGACGCCTACATCTATCCCGCCAAGCACTACGTCCTACCGGAAGATCGCGTGTCGGCCGCGTGCGAAGAGATCGACTTGGAACTCAACACGCAGCTTGAGAAGTTTCGCGTCGAGGGAAAGTTGTTGGAGGCTCAACGGCTGAATGCCCGCACTCGTCACGATCTCGAACTGCTGCGTGAAGTGGGGTTCTGTCCGGGCATCGAGAACTACAGTCGCGCGTTGTCGGGACGCAAACCGGGTGAGCCGCCCTTCACGCTGCTCGACTTCTTCCCGGAAGACTTCCTGCTGTTCATCGACGAGTCGCATGTGACGATCCCGCAGATTCGTGCCATGTACAACGGCGACCACGCTCGCAAGACGACACTCGTCGAACATGGCTTTCGTCTGCCGATGGCCCTCGACAATCGACCGCTCAAGTTTGAAGAGTGGAACGGGCGGCGTCAGCAAACTGTCTTTGTCTCTGCTACGCCAGCCGATTGGGAATTGGAACAGACTCAAGGCGAAGTCGTGCAACAGGTCATTCGCCCGACGGGACTGGTCGATCCCGTCATCTCCATTCATCCCGCGCGCGGACAAGTGCAGCATCTGGAGCAACAGATTCGGGAACGCACCGCGAAGGGCGAACGGACATTGGTGACGGCGCTCACCAAACGTTTGTCGGAAGACCTGACGACGTATCTCACGGAGCAAGGGATTCGCTGCGCGTGGCTCCACTCGGAACTCAATGCGTTCGAGCGAGTCGAAGTTCTACGCGAGTTGCGTGAGGGAAAGCACGACGCGGTGATCGGTGTGAACCTGTTGCGTGAGGGGATCGACCTGCCCGAAGTCTCACTCGTCGCAATCCTCGACGCCGACAAAGAGGGCTTTCTGCGCAGTGCGACCAGCCTG
>JAYTXB010000948.1:0-6114 GCA_043743205.1 Schlesneria sp. | reverse complement strand
TGGCCGATGAAGTCGCGGCCCGGATACAGCCGCTGGAAGCAATGGGACCGATCGGCTGTCATTACTTTCAGACGCCCTCGGGCTGGGAGATCACCGTCTTCCCCTCACTCACTGAAGTTGTCGGTGGCCCGAACGATGGGCAACTGTTTGGATCGCGGTTTGAGGTCGATGTTGTTTCGCTGTTAAGCATCTTCACCCAAGTCAACATGGTTCGCTGGCAGTCGCAGGAACTGAGCGAGGAAGATGAACTCGGAGCACATCTCTCAATTGAAGGTGTCTACCACGACGAGCCAGTCTGGGTCCGTGTCCCCGCCGTCTCTCCCGACCGATTTGAAGCCGGACGCCAAATGCATGTCCATCGCGGCAATTGGCAGGAAACCTGGTGAGGCCACTCGGCGTGTTCGGCGCGGGTCTCTCGACCCCGCCGAAACGCCTGACCTCTGGTCTCTTTTTCGATTGCCAGCACGGATTCAATCAGAGGCACGGAAGAACCGTTCGCGCTACATGTCCTCCGAAAATGCGATTGCGATCGACACCTCACTCTTTGCGCAGCCGCTTACCGAGCTTGGCGATGACATCACCGCACTCCTTGCGGACCGCATTGAAGCCCGCCACGTTCACTTCGGGCAACTTGAGGTAGTCGAGAATGATGGCCTCTGCGATCGCAACTTCACGGCAGACTTGCGGAACTTCCGAGGCGACTTCGTGAGGGATCGTCGTCACGCCGTTCAGGTCTCCGTGCAGCAAGTCACCGGGATAGATGGTCAACCCGCCAACGGTGATCGGCACATTGATGTGGATGATGTGGCAATAGCCATGTGCCGCGATCGCTCCGTTGGTGAAGGCCGGAAAACCAAGACCTTCGACCTGCGCGAGGTCTCGCCCGGTTCCTGACGTGATGAGACCCTGCGCCCCGAACCGCTTGTAAGTCGAACACATCACCTCGCCGAACGTGGCCGAGGCACACGGTTCATCGAGATCGTCAAAAATCAAAACGGGAGGACCGGGGATCGTCGAGAAGGCATCGAGCTGTGCGCCGATACTGCCGTAGGCATCGCCTCCTCGCGGCGGAGCCATGCTGCGGAAGGTCGAGGTCAACGCATAGCCGACCATCGGCGGAAATGCCGGGAAGCACGCCTTGATCGACGAGTTCATGTAGCCGGTGTTGCGTGGTCGCAGGTTCCACAACTCGACAGCATTGCAGATCGTGGGGGAATCGAACTGACGGAGTTCGGCGAGTTGTTCGGGCAGGAGACCAACAACAGACATGACGGTCCTTTCAAGGCTATGGTGAACGGAATGCGAAGAGCAACTCACTGCGTGGTCGCAACGAGTCGGCGGATGATAGGCGGAGCCTTACAGAAACTGAAACGTGCGCTGGAGTACTCTCTGTCACGCGGATCGCAGTGAAACGTTTATACCTCACGCGGCCAAAACGGAGACACTGGCGAGCCGCCTGCCGTGAGGCTGCAGGTTCTTGATCGCAGGCAGGAAACCCGTGGCCTCACGGCACACGGCTCGCTTAAAACAGCTCAGTTGTGGCCGTGCGAGGTATAACAGCGTGGCAAATGACTCCAAGCTTCGAGACTCGCTACTTCGGCGGCTCGGTTTGAAGCACCCGCCAGACATGAACCGTGCGGTCGAAGCCTGCGGTCGCGAGCAGCTTGCCCGTCGAGTCGAAGACGACGCCATAGACCGAATTTGTGTGAGCCTTCACGGCCGACAACTCTCGACGTTCGGCGACGCTCCAGATGCGGACGGTTCCCTCGAAGCTGCCCGAAACCAGCCAGAGTCCATCGGGTGAGAAGGCGACGGACTTGAAGCGCTCATTGGGCAACTCCATTGTCGCGACGGTATCGCCTGCCGCGTTCCACAAACGCAGGCTCCCGTCCGCACTTGCCGACGCGAGCAACTGATCGTTGGGAGAGTACGCGAGACCTTCGATCGTGCGCGAATGGCCCGTGATCGTCTTGAGCAGTGATTTGGAATCGACATCCCACAAGCGGATTGAGCGATCATCACCTGCAGACGCGACTCGTTTGCCCGCCGCCGTCACGGCGACAGCCTGCACGCTCGATTCGTGTCCGGTGAGCACCGCCACCGCCGCACTGGTCTGCGTCTCCCACAGGCGCACCGTTTTGTCGAAGCTTCCCGACACGAGCAACGTTCCCGCCCGAGCCACTGCCGCGCACGTCAGATAGTCTTGATGTCCGGAGAACGAGGCCGTTGCGGCGCTGCCATCTGCGGGCCAGACCTTGAGCGTCTTGTCGAGACTCGCGGTGATGATACGTCCGTCGGCGAGAAACCCAACGAAGGCGACTCCATCACCATGACCTTTCAGCGTGCCGACGTGTTCTCCGCTGAGGACGTTCCATAGTTTGACGGTGTTGTCGAGACTCGCGGTTGCCAGACGCTTGCCATCGGGCGAGAACGCAGCCGAGTAGGCCGAGTTCCCATGAGTCAACGAATGCAATCTTTCGAGGTGGAGCAGTTCGGCCATCACGTCAGCTCCGGCAACGGCGGGTAGATCGGATCGACCAAGAACTGCGGTCGGCCACTGACATCTGGAAGCATCGTGCGCGAGACATCGATCCCGAGGTTCTGATAGAGCGTCGCGAAGACTTCTTGAAAATGAACCGGTCGCTCTTTGGGATGTTCGCCCAGACGATTGGTCGAGCCGATGACCTGTCCGGTTTTCATGCCACCTCCCGCCAGCATCGCACAGCCGACTTGAGGCCAATGATCGCGACCGCCGTTCTTGTTGATGACTGGTGTCCGACCGAACTCGCCCCACACGACGACGCTGACATCTTCATCCAGCCCGCGTTCGTGGAGATCGTCCAGCAGCGCGGTGAGACCCTGATCGAACAGCGGCAAGTGGTCGCGTGCGTTCTCAAAATTCGTCCCGTGCGGCCGACCATGCCAGTCCCAACGACCATAGGCCAGCGTGACAACGCGCGCTCCCGCTTCGACGAGCCGTCGCGCGGCGAGGAAGTAGTCGTTCATCAGCGGCCCCGCGTCGCCATAGCCTGCGTTCTCGATAGCACCTCGACCGTAGCGGTCTCGCACACGCGGGTCTTCTCGTTCGAGATCGAGTGCTTCCACAAGTTGGTTCGAGGTCAAAATGCCGAAGGCCGCTTGGTATTGAGACTCGAAGCCGTCCAATGCGCCACTCTGTTCGACTTCACGCTTCAACCGATCAATACCATTCAGCAACGTTCGGCGACCGCGCAGGCCCTCGACTGTGATCCCACTCAAGCCGAGTCGCGCCTGTTCGGCGTTGGGCGAGAACGGCGCGTGAGCTTGTCCCGCGAACCCGGCCTGCCCCGGATCGCCCCACGGTGCGTTCTTCATGCGAGGCGACAGGCTGACAAACGGCATCGTCCCCGATCTCAGCGGTCCTTGTAGCTTCGAGACCGCCGCTCCCAGTGAAGGCCAGCCTCCTGCCGGTTGACCATTCACGTTGTGACCGGTCATGCACTGGAACGCCGCGTGACGACCTTCCGACCCGATCAATGACCGGATGATCGCCAGCCGATCCATGCGCTGAGCCAACAGCGGCAGATGCTCACAGATGTCGATGCCGGGAACGTTGGTCGCGATGGGATTGAACTCCCCGCGAATCTCGACCGGCGCATCGACCTTCAGATCGACCATGTCCTGATGCGGCGGACCTCCCGACAGGAAGACCATGATGACCGCCTTGTGAGACTTCCGCCCTGAGGCCGCTTCGGCGTGCAGCAACTGCGGTAGAGATAGCCCGCCCATCGCGAGTCCGCCGACCTTCAAAAAAGATCGGCGCGTCATCCCGTCACAAAACTGATGTCGCGGACCAAGCACAGTCATCATCGGTCAGTCTCCGTCAGTCCCAATGGAAGTTGCCACTGCGACGACCAAGATAGGGCGATTCGTCCCACGTTGTCCATCGTGAAGTTCGTGCTGAGACTTCAAGACTTTCTAATGCTGCGTCAACGCTGGATTTTGGAGTAGCCAAACTCGTGAGTGTTCGGGGGTTTTTTGAAGTCTCACGACTTCAGCTACCCCGGTTCTTATACTTCACACTGCCAAAAGTGAGTCCTTTGAATTTCGCCACGTTTCGTCAGAACGTGGGCTGTTTGAACGTCCCGCCCACACTCTGGTGAGGCGCGGTTCGTCTCACTTCAACCCGCGCGACCTATAACTGGAGACCGACATCGCTATTTAAGTAAATCAACTCCAGCCGGTCGCCTAACAGGCCGGAACTCGCCAGTTCACGCACACTGTGCCTCACATAGCTCGTCGAGTTTGGCCAGAGAGAACTGTTTGAAATCGAACTGGACTTCGTGCGACTTATCGAGAAACCCCACTATCGCGCTCCGCACGCTTCAAACGATCCCCAGGTGGTACGTCGCAATCACTCGCGCACAACACGTAGATCATTCCGAACTCACTGACTCAATGCTGGTTCGCTAAACATGACTGAATGGAATCCTGATGAATGCCAAGTTGAAGACGTTGTTGTTTTGGCTCGCGCTGGGAGCGGTGTTTTTCTGGCTGTACCAAGCGAATCGAGGCGAAGCGTTTCGAAGCGTCCCGTTTGAATCTTTTTCAACGGCGGTGAAAAACGGCGTTGTGCGCGTGGTCGAAGTCGATGGCAGGCGGATTCGCTTTCAATCGCGCGGGTCGGGATGGATGGAGACGGCGGGTTATCTCAGTCCCGATCTGATCGAAGCCCTCGAGCGGCGTGAGATCGAGCCTGAGTACAAGGCGTTCTCGCAGGGTGACAACTCGCTGGTGATCACGATCGTCGCGGGAGTCTTGGTCCTGCTGGCCGTCGCCTGGTTCTTGAAGCGAATGAGCGGCGGAGGTGGCGGATTCAATCTCCTCGAACTGAGCAAGAGTCGCGCGAAGCTGGTCGGAACCGAGACGAAGATCACATTTGCCGATGTCGGCGGCTGTCAAGAAGCGAAGGAGTTGTTTGGTGATGTTGTCGATTTTTTGAAGGCACCGCAGCGATGGACCGCCGCAGGCGTACGGCTACCACGCGGCATCCTGCTGGAAGGTCCGCCCGGTTCAGGAAAGACGTATCTTGCGCGGGCCGTTGCGGGGGAGACCGGAGCGAACTTCTACGTCGTCGCGGCGTCGGAGTTCGTGCAACTGTTCGTTGGTGTTGGTGCCGCGCGGGTGCGCGACATGTTTGAAACGGCGATCAAGAATTCTCCAGCGGTGATTTTCATCGACGAGATCGACGCGATCGGTCGTCGTCGTGGATCGGGGTTGGGCGGCAGTCACGACGAACGCGAGCAGACGCTCAATCAGTTGCTCGTCTGTTTGGATGGCTTTCAGCAGCAGCCGCGCGTCGTGGTGATCGCGGCGACGAACCGTCCCGACATTCTCGATCAGGCGCTGCTACGACCGGGACGGTTTGACCGGCGGATCAAGATGCCGGAACTGACGCACGTGGATCGGATCGAGATTCTCAAGATTCACACGAAAGGAAAGCCGCTCGATCGCGACGTGTCGCTGGAAGAAGTAGCCGGTTGGACGGAAGGGCAACACGGTGCGGACCTCGAAAGTTTGGCCAACGAAGCGGCGTTACTGGCGGTGCGACGGGCGCGACAACAATCAACGGATTTGGCCGTCACGCGCGAAGACTTTCGACAAGCGCTTCGTCCGCGTGAGACTCAGAATCGTCTGTTCGATCGGCTCGACGCGGTATTGATCGAGTCCACCTCGCAACTCGCCGAGCCGACCGGGCGGGCGGTTGTGAGGCTCCATCTGAAAGACCAGCCGCCGCTGGAGGGAGACGTGGTGTGGGTCGATGCGACGTTCATCAAGCTACGACCGAGTGGCAGCGACTCGGCGGTGCTGGTTCCCAAAGCTCAGGTCCAACGCTTGGAAGCGATTGCAGGAACGGAAGCGATCGCGCGTGATGAGGTGGCCGCAGACAAGTGGGCCGGACGACGAGCGGACTTGGCGTAATGGCACTGACTTTAGTAACCCGCAGCGTGAGTTTAGAAGTTGCGTTATTTGAGAATTGAAGTTGTCTTCGCCCCAACGGGGCCTCGGAGACCAGCCCAGGGCCAGCGAACACCGTGAGCGCCGCCCTGGGAAACCGAACACCAGAACGTTGTG
>JAYTXB010000947.1:0-1641 GCA_043743205.1 Schlesneria sp. | reverse complement strand
TTCATGCGGGCGGAGTTGATGTTGATGACCTCCAAGAACTGGAGGACGTGTTCTTCGCAGACGCGCGGGTTCGACATCGCCCACTCAATCATTTCGAGGTTGTCGCGAAACTTGTTGTGGTCTTTCATCAGTCTCAAGATTTCATCGAGCAGACCGTTGAAGGCCCGCACGTTCTTCAGGATCGCGAAGTCCAGCCCGTCGAACTCGATCCAACATTGCTCCCCTTCAATGTGCTCGAACCGTCGCCAGCGACAGAAATTGGTCCAGAACTGATCCTCCCAATCAAGAATGGCCTCCATGCCGAGATCATGCCTCGCCGCCTTGCTCATGAGCCATTTGTGCTTGCGTAGCTCTTCGATCACGAACCACTTCATGCTCTGCGCGAACAGCCTGAAGAAGCGGGCCTGCGGTGAATCGTCGGCCGGGGGTTGGTCTGACAAGGGAGGCGTTCCTTGCGAGGGGATGTTGTGGGAATCCGAACGAATCGGGGGGGGGCGAGTATATCGGCCGATCTTCGGAATGGAACTCAACGCGGCCTTCTCCGATGCGAGCGTGTTCCTGTGCGATCTGAGTCCGTAGAGTGGGCCGCGTTGGCCGGAGATCATGAGGCATCGCCGCACGTGATGGCTCGGCTTCGGCTGTCCGCAATCAGACCGGAACTCGGTTGCTGTTGATCTACGATGCCTCTTGGGAGAAACCTTTCATGACTCGTTCCATCGCTTCATTGTGGCTCTGTCGGGGGATCGTTTGGGCCGGAGCTGCGATCGGCTCCACGTCAGCACTGGCCGCTGAAGGGAAGTGGCCCAACGTCGCGAAGGTCGAGCAGCAGCCATTGGCCGCTGCGACCGAGCGACTCGTGCAGGCGTTGGAGTTTGTCGGTTCGCCGCTGAGCGCCGACGAACTCAAGGCGATCGACATGGCGTTGAAGATCGAGCAGGAGGCTGACTGCACCGAAGCCGTGCAGAAGGTGCTCGACAAGTTATGCCTCGTCGGCGTGAGCATCAATTCCGAGAGTCGCGTGTCACTCGTGGAAGGGCCTGCGAAGCGCGAACTGGTTCAGCAGGGATGGCGCACGTTTCTGGTGAAGGTTCACAACGAAGCGGGCGTCACCGCGCCGCTCGTTCCCGACAGCCCCAACCTGCTGCCGGTCTATCAACGCGGGACGAAGAACGCGCGCGAGAAGCCGATGACCGACGAGAAGCTCGTGCAACCGGGAGATGTGCCGAATCGGTTCCTCGATGCGCAGATGTTCGACAAGCAGCCGCTCAAGCCGGGCCTGTCGGGGTTGGAGTTGGAGTACCGCATCGTCCAGCTCTACAGCCGGGATGTCGGACGGCGTGAGGCTTTGTTGGGCTTTCACGTTGGACAGGGGACGCAGGACTTGGGCTTCCGCAATTCAGTGCCGGTCCTGTTCACCTGCGTCCCGGCGGTCGAGGTCTCGCTCGGGATCAAGGACTTCGACGGCACTCCGACGATGGCCGCACTGACCATTCGCGACCGCTACGGGCGGGTGTATCCGAACCCCGCTCGTCGTCTTGCTCCCGACTTCTTCTTCCACGAGCAGATCTATCGGGCCGATGGTGAATCGATCCATCTCCCACCGGGCGAGTACACCGCCGTCGTGCAGCGCGGTCCCGAGTA
>JAYTXB010000946.1:0-6878 GCA_043743205.1 Schlesneria sp. | reverse complement strand
CTTGCTGTCGATGTCGAGCTCTTTGGCCAGAGCGAAAATTCGAATTTTCAAACGCGGTTCCTCGTTCGGGGGGTAATGCCCTGACCAGCTCAAATTTGCCAGTGCTCAATATCTTTGCCAGTGCCCAAGACCGTTGAGCAATGATTTCCAGTGGCTAGGCTAAGCGATACAGCACCCAGCCATTAAATCACACGTCGGGAAGCTAACCCGTCGAGAGCGTTATCCCCTAAGAGAACACGAATCCTACTCAAGCTTGGAAGCGGTGAGCGACTGTGAGCCCCACTTCAACATGCCAAAAGTTACGTTGTGGACTTCCGCAAAACTTGACAGCCACCTCACTCAATAACAACACCAGCCTGCAAAAAATCATTCGTTGGAAGGAACATCCGAAACTTCGACCGCGACCAATGCGACCGCTTCGCCAGAGGCGACCACATTTACGTCCCCCTCACTAAGGGGCATGGACTGAACTGTGGACGGAGGGATGGCATCGGCTTCTGCCGTCGCCACCGAAACGGGAGTCGGCGGCACCGATTTTACCACTCCTGAAAAATGAGCTTGCGTTCTTTCGGTTGCTCGCCGTTGGCGTTGTTCTGCCTCTAGTCGCACGCTTTCGTGTTCCGCAAACGCGACGATTGAATCGCATTGCTCCTCGGTCAGGCTCCCCATTTCGGCCAACTGGTCTGGCTCGATCACCGAAAGATCATCGAAGCTCAGGAATCCCTGTGCCACGAGGTTCTCTGCCAACTCGGCATTACAACCGGGGACATCCGAAAACGCCTGAACCGCCTTGGAAAGTTGTTCGTCCAACTCTTCCTGAGTCATCACTTCGATGTCCCAACCCACGAGCTTCGACGCAAGCCTGACGTTCTGGCCGCGCTTTCCGATTGCCAGTGACAACTGGTCGTCGCGAACCAAAACAATCACGCGGCCCAGCATCGGACACAAAATGACATCTTCCACTTCAGCGGGTTGCAAGGCGTTGGGGACGAGAACTTGTAACGAGTCGTTCCAGCGAACGATGTCGATCTTCTCGTCGCCCAACTCTCCCGTGATGCTCTTAATTCGCGCGCCACGAACGCCAACACAAGCGCCGACCGCGTCGATGTTGTTGTCGATGCACGAAACGGCAACTTTGGAGCGATAGCCCGCCTCCCTTGCCAATGATCTCACTTCAATCACCCGCTCGGAGACCTCTGGAATTTCCAACTCAAACAACCGCCTCACAAACTCGACGTGCGTTCGCGAAAGGATGATTTTCACTCGGCTGCCCGACTTACGGACCTCAAGGACAGTCGCTCGCACACGATCACCGATACGGTAGCTCTCGCCAGGGATTTGTTCTCCCCGTGGAAGAAGTGCTTCGGACTTGCCGAGGCTTACGATCGCAGCTCCCCCTTCGATTTTCGTCACCGTGCCTGAGACAATCTGATTCCGAATTTCGGTGTACTCATCAAAGAGCGAATCGCGTTCTGCTTCGCGTATCTTCTGGATCATCACCTGCTTGGCGGTTTGAGCGGAAATGCGTCCCAGCAAGTCGCCAAGGGCATCAGGGTCAATTTCTTGCCCGTTTGTTTTGACAGTTGGGTTGCCATGGGTGCGATCGACATGGACCTCAATCTCGCCGTCTTCACCGAAATGTTTGCGGGCGGCTGACAAGATCGCCTGTTCGATTCCCTCGAATACAATTTCCTTGTTGATATTTTTGTCGCGATGGAGCGCGTCAACGATGCGAAGCAACTCGGGACCGTTCATTTCACTCTTTCTCGGTGTCTAAAGTTGATGAGCGGCTGGCGAAACAGGCGGGTCAAACGATCGACACAGCACATTTCAAAATCAACAGCGGACCAATCCCGCCGAGGCTCGCTCGCAACTCGCGAACTCACCTTGTAACAACAAAAAAAGCGGGCACGAGTCCCACTTGATTTCCAGACGATCCAGAACTGGATCGAAGGAGAACACTAGACCACCATTGGCGTCACCAACAGCGGCTCCGAAACATCGGAATGGAACCAACAGACCAAAGCTACATGGCCAAAGCCCCTGTGCGAGAAACCGAGAACCACAATCGTGATGTCTGAAGCCAAATCTTGCCCAGCAGGCGCTTGCAAAACCGAGCGGACGATACTGGTCGTCATGCAGCCTGTCAAGCAGTTTGAAGGGATCGCATCATAGTTCGCATGGAGCGTCACTGGACTCTTCGTGTCGTTGCCAATTGATCGAAGAACGGGGTGGTTATCACCAAGGCTGAAACGATAGGGCACGAATTGCGAGTGCCTTACTTCGATGTGAAACGTGAAACGTGCCTGAAGTATCGAGCAGATGCATCAGACTGAGGCTGCTCATGCAATGTGGGTTTTTCGCTTGAAATTTTGGGAATGCGGCGGCGAGTGCGGTTCCCACGCCACGGGCAAGTCGATGTGTGAAGATGACCATGACTGTGCCGTTGTATGGGTTAAGGGGTTTGCCGTTTGAATTTGCGAGTTGAGCCTTCAGTAGCATCAAAATAATGATCGCGAACCGCCGTTTTCGCTTTGAGATGGGCGGCAGTCAGGGCTGGATCACATCATTCGCCGTCGTTAAGGGACGCATTTGTCACGATGAAGTGTCATCGCCAGCTTGCATCGAAACGGTTCGCCGTTATACTCCCGCCCCTTGCGAGTTGGCGTTTTTAAGGGCTTCGCGTTCACGGCGTCCGGAACAGGATGCTGACTGGTCACTGAAATTGTAGAGGGTGGTGCGATGGGTTCTCAGTGTTCAATCTGTGGTAAGAAGCCGGTTCGTGGGAATTCCAAGGTCGAACGCGGTAAGGCGAAGTACCTCGGCGGTAACGGTCGTAAGACGACCGGCATCACCAAGCGTTGGTTCCGCCCGAACCTGCAATCGCTCCGGATGCAGACCGGTGAGACCTCGACCAAGGTTCGCGTTTGCGCCAAGTGCATTCGAGGCGGTCTGGTTGTGAAGCGAGTCGTTCGCAAGCCGTTCACGATTGATGCTGCCGCGAAGACTGCTCCCAAGGCTTGATGAGTCGTGCCGTGCTTGGCCTGCTCGTTGGGGTTTGAATCGTGTCGATAGATCGCCCGGCTTGAACAAGGCCGGGCTTTCACATTGGTGGTGACATGCAACTGACTCCTGCCGACGTTCGCAAAGTCGCGTCGCTCGCCCGACTGAAGGTCTCCGATGCCGAAGTCGCCTCACTAACGACCGACCTCACGGCCATTCTGGGATATGTCGATGTCCTGAACGAAGTTGACACAACCGGCATCGAGCCGATGGTCCATGCCGTCGAGTTATCGAACGTCCTGCGAGCCGACGCGGTCGTCGAATCGCTCCCGCGTGCGGCGGCTCTCAGTAACGCTCCTCGCTCTGACGGCGAATGCTTCCTAGTCCCGGCGATCATCGAAGCGGGTTGACGGGCGCTGCTGTCTCGCAGTCGATCCGGCCGTTGAGGAAACTCGGAAGCCAGCTAAAGAACGCTACTGAGTCCTTGTACTTCATCCGTGCTTCGGCCTTGCCATCCGTACGATTCAATCCGGAGCGAGAGACCGCACGGATGGTAAGGCCGGAGCACGGATGAAACAGAGGGCCACGCTAGCTAAGATGCCGCCCCTCGGTTGGGCTCGTTGCTCCTGTCTTGCCGTTACTTCCGCCTCTTCACGACCGGCAAAGGTCTTCCGCAGTGTCGAATCCAACCGCTTTGCCTCTTTCCGAACTCATCGCCAAGTTGGAGTCGCGAGAACTCAGCAGCTCTGCTGTTACGGCGGCATATCTTGACGCGATCTCGCAGCGCGATCCCAAGATTGGCGCGTTCCTGCATGTGGATCGTGATGGCGCGATGCGGCAGGCGGAGGCAGTCGATGCGAAGCGCGCGACCGGTCAGCCTCTGGGGCTGCTCGCGGGAGTCCCCGTGGCGGTGAAGGACGTGATGTGTGAGGTCGGGCAACCGGCAACGTGTGGCAGCAAAATGCTGAAGGACTTCGTGCCGCCGTATGACTCGGGGGCGGTCACGAAGCTCAAGCAGGCCGATGCGGTCCTGATCGGCCGCACGAACATGGACGAGATCGCGATGGGGTCGAGCGGCGAGAACTCGGCCTTCGGGGCGACTCGCAATCCGTGGGACACCGACCGCATTCCGGGCGGGTCGAGCAGCGGATCGGCTGCGGCCGTCGCGGCACGCATGGCTCCGTTGTCTCTCGGCAGTGACACGGGCGGTTCGATCCGGCAACCGGCCGGACTGTGCGGCATCGTGGGGTTGAAGCCGACTTATGGACGAGTCTCACGCTACGGGCTGATTGCCTATGCGAGTTCGCTCGATCAAATCGGCCCCTTCGCAACGGACGTCAGTGGCGCGGCGCTGCTGCTCGAAGCGATCGCCGGTCACGATCATCGAGACTCAACCAGCGTCAACGCGCCCGTTCCGTCTTACAGCGTGGCGCTCGATCAGCCTCTCGCCCGACTCAAGATCGGCGTCCCGGTCGAACATTTTGCCGAGGGCCTCGAACCTGAGATCGAGAAGTCGGTGCGTGAGGCACTCGCCGTCTACAAGTCGCTCGGTGCGGAGCTGAAAGATGTTCGTCTGCCTCACTCGAAGTATGCGATTGCGACGTACTACCTGATCGCCACGTCCGAGGCGTCCAGCAACTTGTCGCGTTATGACGGAGTCCACTACGGACACCGAGCCGCCGAGTTCGGCAGTCTCGTCGAGATGTACGAGGCAAGTCGGGGTGAGGGCTTTGGCGAAGAAGTGAAGCGGCGCATCATGCTCGGCGTCTTCGCGTTGTCGGCCGGTTACGCCGACCAGTACTACACGAAGGCGTTGAAGGTGAGGCGGCTGATTCGGCAAGACTTTGACGCCGCGCTGGCCGATGTGGACGTGATCGTCGGCCCTGTGACGCCGACCGCCGCGTACAAGATTGGCGAGAAATCGAGCGACCCATTGTCGATGTATCTCGGCGACATCTACACGATCAGCGCGAACCTCGCGGGACTGCCGGGGATTTCGATCCCATGCGGCTTCACAGCAACGGGGCTGCCGATCGGCCTGCAACTTCAAGCCGCCCCGTTCGCCGAAGAGAAACTCCTCCGCGCCGCCAGAATGTTTGAACACGCCACCGACTGGCACCGCCACTCCCCCGCCATCGCATCAACCTAACCTGAGAGAGAACCACGGAAAACACGGAAGGGCACGGAAGTAGAGAAGACGGAACCACGAATCTCACGAATCGGAATGCAAGGAGAAGATGAAGAAGTAGAAGGCAGGATCGGAGTTCACTTTACTCCCATCTGTCTTCCTTCGGCCCTGTCTTCAGTTTCGTGTTATTCGTGAGACTCGTGGTTCTCGCAGGGTTCTTCGCTTTCAGCCTTCCCTCTGATCTTCTTCCGTGAGTTTCCGTGCCTTCCGTGGTTCAACGTTTTCGACTTGAGAGTGACATGCCCTACGACATCATCATTGGTCTTGAAGTCCACGTGCAGCTTCAGACTCAAACCAAGATTTTTTGTGGGTGTTCGACTCGATTCAATCCGGATCATCCCAACGTGCAGACGTGTCCGGTTTGCCTGGGCCTGCCCGGCGCGTTGCCGGTGCTGAACTCGCTCGGCTTCGATCTGGCGGTGAAGACGGCACTCGGACTGAACTGTGAGATCGCCCGATTCACCAAGTGGGACCGCAAACAGTACTTCTATCCCGACCTGCCGAAGGGCTATCAGATCAGTCAGTTCGATCTGCCGTTCAGCCATGATGGGTGGGTGGATGTGGTGGTTGAGCAGGAGTCTAAAGTCAGGGGGCAAAGCGCAGGATTCAGGGGTCAGGAGTCAGGATCAGCCTCCTCGTCCGAGTCCCATGCGTCCCCTCAATCCCATTCTTCCCATCCGTCTTTCACCACTCGGCGTGTTCGCATCCTGCGTGCTCACATGGAGGAAGACGCGGGCAAGAACATGCACGACGAATCGGGACGCGGCCGAGACAGCCAGGTCGATCTCAACCGAGCCGGGACGCCGCTGGTCGAGATCGTCACCGAACCCGACCTGCGTTCGGCAGCCGAAGCGAAGCGGTTCCTCGAAGAGTTGAAGCTGCTGCTCACGTATCTTGAAGTCTCCGACTGCAACATGCAGGAGGGAAGTCTGCGGTGCGATGCCAACGTCAATCTGCACGTGCATCAGCCGGACGGCTCGAAAGTGCCGACGCCGATTGTCGAGGTGAAGAACCTCAACAGCTTCCGCTTCACCGAGCAGGCAATCGAGTTTGAAGTGGCTCGCCAGTGGGAGGCGTTTCAGCAGACGGGCATCCGCATGGGAGCGAAGGGCGGCCACAAGGCGACTCGCGGCTTCAACCCGAACAGCGGCACAACCTATGTCCTGCGCGAGAAGGAAGAGGCCGCCGACTATCGTTACTTCCCCGATCCTGATCTCGTCCCGGTCATCGTCGATGACGCGAAGCTGGCTGCGATTCGGAGTTCGATGTGCGAGCCTCCCGCCTCGCGCCGCGACCGCTTTCAGTCCGAGTTCGGCCTCACGCCGTATGACGCTGGCGTCCTGATCGACCAAGGCCGCGCGATGGCCGACTACTTTGAAGTGGTCGCGCGCGGCTGCGGCGACGGCAAGCAGGCGGCCAACTGGATCACTCAGGATGTCCTGCGCGAGATGAACCAGCGCGGGCAGTCTGTCACTCAGTTCGCCATCCGCCCCGATGTCCTCTCCGCCCTGCTGAGCCGCATCAACGGAAAGAAGATCACGATCAAGTCGGCCCGCGACGTGTTCCTGTCGCTGTTGGCGGAGGCTGATGCGGTGCGGTCGTCTGGCGCACTCGAAGCCGTCGGACAGGGGATTTCAATCACGCAGTCGGTTGATATTGAGGTTGTTCGTTGTGAACGCATCGACGA
>JAYTXB010000945.1:0-7459 GCA_043743205.1 Schlesneria sp. | reverse complement strand
CTGGCTCGCGGGCGAGTTTGAGAGATACCCTGCGTCGGCGATTCGTTTTCGTTCGCGAGGCGACTCTCATCCCGATGGCACGCTTCTGAATTCACTCTCATTTCGAGCGACGTTTCTCATGCTGAGTCTGCTGCGACGACATGCTTCTTGGCTCAAGTGGCTCTTGGCGATGGGACTGCTCGCCGCACTCTTCTGGTTCAATCGCGAAGGGCTGGCGGATTTGAGCCGTCGGGAGATTGGCTGGTCGTTCTTCGTGATGGCGGTCGGCGTGAGATTCGGTTCGCTCTGTCTGACCTTTCTGCGGTGGTGGTTGCTGGTCACGGGGATCGGTTTGCCGTTCTCGGTCAGAGAGGCGTTTCGACTGGGACTGCTGGGCGAGGCGTGCAACTTTGTTGGTCCCGGTGCAGCGGGTGGCGATCTGGTCAAAGCGGCCTGTTTGGCGAAGGACACGCCGGGACGGCGAGCTTCTGCGGTGGCAACGGTCTTGCTCGATCGCGTGCTCGGTTTGTGGGCGTTGTTCGCTGCGGGGGCTTTGGCGTCGCTGATGCCCGTTGGCACGCAGCCCGGTCCCGAGATGGCGTGGGCGGTGCGAGTCCTCTGGGGCGGAAGCATCGCCGGACTGATCGGGATCACGCTGATGTTGATCCCGGCGGTGACACGCTCGCGACCGATGCGCTGGGTCACGACGTGGCCTGCGGTCGGTCGCATCGCGAAGGAACTGATGGACTCGATCGGCTTCTATCAGGGACGCCCCTCAGCCATCGTCGGCGCGGGAGTGCTGAGCCTGTTCGGTCACGTCGGGTTTCTCAGCTCGTTCTATCTCTGCGCGTTGTCACTGCACGGTTCGCTGGGAGCTGATGCCGGTCAGGCGATCCCTGGCTACATCGACCACCTCGTCGGACTGCCGCTGCCGGAAGCCCTCAGCGCGGCCGTGCCAACCCCGGCCGGGATCGGAGCGTTGGAGGGAGCATTGGCCTGGTTTTACCAACAGCACCAACAGACTGTTGATCCCCACAGCACGGCCGCGATGCTGGAGTCGGCCCGCGCCAACGGCCTGCTCACCGCACTGGCCTACCGCGTAACAGCCCTCATCGTGGGTGCGTGCGGCATCGTCTTCTATTTCACTGCCAAGCGAGAACATTCAGGGTGGCGGGGAGACTCCGGCTCTGCGGAAGCCTCCGAGTGTTGACGTGTTGTTCCGAGGGCTTCCTCGCAGCGAGGATGGCCCCCGCCACCCCATCGCTCAGAAAGACTCGGGTTCGGCCGCACGCGGTTCATCAACGAAACAGCCCGGCTTCAGGGAGAAGCCGGGCTGTAAAGGTTAACCGAGATTGATCGTCAAGATTACGGCAGGATCGCCCAACCCCACGGCATGGTGTCGATGCCGAACGGACCACCGTTGCCACCACCGATGCCGCCGCCACCGACACCGGACGCCTCGAAGAACGAGTCGTAGATGGCGTTGTTGCCGGTTGCGTCGCGAGTGAAGTCATCCAAGATGAATCCGTTGCCCGCACCGAATACGTTGGCGACTGGCTGTTGGACTCGGAAGGTACTCTGGCCGAGGCCGGAGAACAGGAAGAAGTCCGATGCTCCGATGCTGGAATCGGGGTTGAGCTTCACGCCCGCACCGGCACCGAATTGTGTGTCTACGTTACGCGCGGCCTGACGTTGTGCGTTGCGCTGACGAGACCCCGAACCGAACGGCCCATCATCGTCGGGGCCACCGTCCGTGCCGGTGTCTTGTCCCTGAGTACGCGATTTGAAGATGGATTCGTCGTTGTTGTAGAAGGCACCTTGTCGCGTCCCGTTGAGTTCTTGACCGACGTTGGCGGAGAACACCAAGTCCAACCGAGCCAACGGATCGCTTTGGAAACCTCCGGGGTTGAACACGTCATCGGCGGGGACTCGCGGATTGGTATTCTGGTCAGTCCACGTGCCGCCGGTCGTCGCCGGATTGGACGTGGAAGCGAACGACTCGAACACCACATCCGCACCGAAGTTCCCCGTGAAGACGTTGTTGCTGACGTTGGCCACCACGCCGCCGTTGCCCGCTGTCGCGAAGCCGCCCTGTGCGTTGAACCCTTGGTTCCCGAGTGTCGTGCCGACACGCATCACCAAGCCGGAACCACCAATGTTGCCTGCCACCTGGCCGTTATTGTTGACCGTATTCGCGGTCAAGTTCCCCATGTTGAAGGTCAGGAACGGCGACGAGCCAAGTCCTCCCGCGGCGGCAAGTGCGGCACTCGACTGGTTGTCGCGGAAGGCGGCAGACGCTTGGTTGGCATCGGACGAGAGAATCACATTCACACCTTCCTGCCGGTTGGCGAGGATCGACGTGTTGTTGATGTTGACCGTGCTGGTCGGGCTGCCTCCAGCGATGATGATGTCGATCCCGCGGCCACCCGTGCCACCAGGAATCCCGTTGTCGGTGATGCGGCTCAAGCCTGGGGCAGTACCGTTGATCGTCAGCGTGTTAAAACCGGTTCCCGAGTCGGCGTACTCGACCCCGTCACGCCGGTTGAACTGAATCAGGTTGTCGGTCAACGCATAGGCCGAGAAGCCAAACCCTGTGTTGTCGATCTCGAAGCCGTCACCCAGATTGTTGCTGATGGTCGAGTTCGACACGCTGACCGTGTTGCCACCGAACGAGTTGATGTCGATACCGGCCAGACCATTCGCACTGCCTTCAGTGTTGTTGCCGGTGATCGTGGCATTGATGATGTTCAAGGTTCCCGTGTTGTTGACCTCGATGCCGTCACCCGCATTGTTGATGAACCGGTTGCCGTTTCCAGCGCCCAACGCCCCAATGTTCAGGTTGTGAACACCCGAGATTTCCAAACCCGCACCATTCGCACCGTTGAGGCGACCGTTGTTGGAGAAGACGTTGTTGATCCATGTTCCGACATTGCTGGTGACGATGGCCGCGTCACCGGCGGAGACCAGAACCGTCGTAATCTGCACGCCATCCTGGCCGTTGTTGTTGAAGGTGTTCCCCGACAGCAGCGTGTCGATTTGAGCATCGGCTTGAGCGAGGAAGCTGAGTCCGCGACCGTTGTTCGTCAGCACTTGGTTGTTGATGAACGAGTAGGTGTCGGTGTTCGGGAAGAACTGGGCGGAGATGTCGATGCCGTCCGCAAGGTTTCCTTGGAAGGTGCTGTTCTGGACCACCATGTTGGTGATGTTGGCCTGCCCGTTGCGAGTGACGTTGAAGCCGTCACCGGTGTTCGTCAGAGCTTGGATGTTGTCGATCACCGCGGCATTCATCACCGCATTGTCAGTGGCCAGGATCTGCAAGCCGTGGCTGGCGTTCGTCGCTCCGAAGATCGTGTTTGCATTCGCGGGATTGCCGATGATCGCATTCGGCAGTGTCGCATTGTTCGCGAGGTGAATCGCCAAGCCTTCACCGTTGAAGCTTGGATCGACCGCACCCGCGACCGTACCACTGATCGTCACGTTCGACACGTTCAAACTGTTGTTGACCGAGTTGTCTCGCAGATCGAGTCCGATTCCAGCGTCGCCGTTCCCACTCAACACGTTGGGGGCTCCCGTACCGCCGGGGACATCGTCGCCAACGAACAGGTTGACGGTTGAATTGTTTAACCCCACGGCATGAACGCCAAAGCTGGTGTTGTTCGTAATCTGGTTGCCCGTGGCGAGGCTCTCGATATTGAGGTTCAGAACCTCGGCGTTGTTCACTTGAACGTTGACGCCCGCACCAGTGTTACTACTGATCGAGGTGTTGTCTCGGAACGTCAAGTCGATTGCCGCACCAGCGGTGTTCGGATTGATCAACCGAAAGCCGTCGCCATTGTTCCCGTCAATCGTGTTGTTGCTGACAACCGCGTTGATGATGTTGCTGTTGGTGACAGTTTGGAAGTTGACACCATGTCCGACTCCCGTCGTGCCGTTGGATGAGATTTGATTGCCACTCATCACCAGATTCGTCAGCGACGAGTTGTTCAGACTGAAGCGGATCCCATCCAAGCCGTTGTTGGCGATACCAGCACCGACCACGCCGGCGGGCACGATGTTGACTTGCGACTGAAGAGGTTGGCCGACGACGGCTGTAAACGGCTGGGTAATCACATCACCCGTTGAGAAGGTCACCGTGGCGGTCGCTGGCCCCGTCCAAGTGGCGTCACCGAACGGTGCGACTACGAGATCGATTCCAGAGATACCACCGGCAGTCTGCGAATCCGTATCCATATCCACATTCCAGTCATAGATCTCGCCGGGATTGAAGTCGTTAAACGTCAGAGCCAGCGTGTGAGAGTCGTCAATCTTGCCGCCGCCGAGATAGGGCGTTCCACCAAGATCAGCCAGCGGAACCGTCCCAAACATTACTGGCTGCCCATCGATGCTCGTCAGTCCGGTCGTCGCCGTGTCCCCGATCACACCGGCACCGAATGGCCCGAAGCCCGAATCCGGGTTGAAATCAAATGAGATACCCGGCTCAACTGAATCGTAGTAAAAGTCGGGGGGAGTCAGATCGATCAACAAGCTAGTGATGTTGATGCCTGCGGCTGAAGTGTTCTGAATCCCCTGATCGTTACCGAAATCGCCGAACAGAATCAGGGCACCGACTTGAGCCCCTGGCCCAACTGCGCCGGTATTGTTCGTAACCGTCAGGTCGGTGATAGGAGAGTTTGTGAAGTTGAAGTTGAATCCGTTAGCAGAATTGCCGGAGGAACTGTTGCCGTCAATCAGTAGACCGTTGGCCGTAACGGTGTTGAAGGTCAGCACCAAGCCGTCGCCATTCACACTGTTGGTGATGACGTTATCGGTGATCTGTCCGGCACCAGCCGTGATTGAGGAATTGGTGGCGGTCACACTGACACCGCGATTCGCACTGTTGTCGATCGTCACCGCATTAATCGTAAACGGAGCGGCGACCAGTCCCAAGTTATTCAGATTGGTTGTTACGATGCGCGGCAAGCATGATTCATCGAATGCTGTGAACGGGTTATCCAGCAGGCTGCTTCCAAGCGTCAGCACGTCCACGGGGAACGCGGCGAGTCCCAACGCACCGTTCAATGTCGTGCCGGTGAGTGTGATGTCAATTGCATCATCACCACTGTTGTTGATCGTGGTCGATCCGTTGATTTCCAACGCCCCGTTCAACACGTTGGTCATCTCGATGTGAATGCCATCGGCAGCGTTATCGTCGATCGTGGTCACGCCGGTAATCAGGATCGAGCCAAACGTGCTGCCCGACATCCGAATGTCGATGCCGTCACCATTGTCCTCAGGATTCACGCCACCATTGTTGAGGTTGCCGTTGATCGTGGTCCCCGGCCCGTGAATCGCGACCACCGCAGCATTGGTGACTTGAGTCAGATCGAGGAACAGCCCGTCGCCATTGTTGTTGCTGAAGTCGCCCGAGATGCTCAGGACTGCGGTGTCGATGGCTCCGATGCTGAGATTCATCGACCCCAGCCCGTTTGGAGAGAGTTGGTTGGCTCCCGTCATCAGCAGGTAGGCCTTGGTCCCCGGATCATTCGCGGTGAAGCGAAGCCCATACCCGGCGTTGTTGATGGCGGTGGTGTTGTCCAGACCGACGACGAGTGTCGCACCGTTGTTTGCAGTGAAGTCGAAACCGTCATCCGTGTTGTTCGACACGGTGTCGGTACTGAACAGGAAGCGAGCCGTGGTGATCGTGTCGAGCGGTCCCACTCCCGTGACCGTCGCGTTCACGCCATCAAACATTCCCGAAGCCCCGTTGCCTGAATAGGTCGAGTTTTGTGAGCGATAGTTCAGGACGCCGCGATCCGCGACATCGACCAACAAGCCTTCGCGGCCGTTGTTATCAATGACCGAGGTCTCGACGCCGAACTGGCCGAGTGAGTTGAGACCCGTGACGAGGAGTTCGATACCCTCGTTGGCGTTACCCGAGAAACTGGTGGCGATGAAGCAGCCGTTCAGTGTGCCGCCATTCAGCGCCGCGCCATTGAAACCCTCACCGCCGAACACCAGACCGTTGGCATCGACCGACATGTTGTCGAATGCCAGGTTGACGACACTGTTCGGGTCGCTGCTGGTCACGATCACACCCGCCGCGCCACTATTCGAGATCGAACTGATGTTCGTACCGGAGAAGTTCAGCGTGCTGCCGCCAGTCACAGTCAGAAACGCCCCGAATGTCGCACTGTCGTCGATCGTCGAGGCGTCCAGCGAGATGTTCGCGAGCGTGTTCGCGCCGTCGATCGTCGCGATCAGACCCGCTCCGCCGCTGTTGTTGATCGAACTGGCATTCGACAACAAGAAGTCCAATCGGCCACCCGCCGCATCCGACAACACGGCACCATCGCCACCGCTGTTGTCCGCTACCGTGGCGTCGAGGGTGATCAGCGCCGCAGAGCCAGCTCCCGTGACGTTCCCGTTGAAGGCGTTCAACGAGTTGTCCGACAAGTTGCTGGCCGCGAAGTCGGCCGTCAGCGTGCCGCCGTTCCGCACGTCAAACTGGAAGCCCGTTTGCTGGGTGGCATTTGGCACGTTATTGACGATTGTCGCGGCGTTGAACGTCAGGTTCACGGTCGAACCTCCGGTCCCCGCAACATCGACGTTGACCACCACACCGTTGCCGGTGCCCGCCGTCTGGCCGTTGTCAGAGATCGACAGCGTATCGAAGATTGCAGCGAATGTTGTCCCGTTGGTGGCGTTCAGTTCGATGCCGTCACCGCCGTTGCGGTTCACGTTGGTGCCGTTGATCAGAGAGAGTGAACTGGCAGGTGAACCGTTCAAGTCGAACCGCAAACCGTCACCGTTCGTCGTGACACCGTTGTCATCGAGTGAGCTGTTGTCGAAGACGGCCAGGATGTTGGAACCAGCACCGAGTGCCGGGCCGTTCGCCGTGACAAACACGCCGTTGTTGAAGCTGCCCGTGATCGGGGTGTCGAGGAAGTTCAGGTTCACCGTCCCGGTGTTGTTGATGACACCGAGGATGCCGTTTCCGTTGCCGGTCGCTTGACCGCTGTTGGTGAAGGACGACGCCAGAGCGTTCACGGTGAGTTGACCATCGTTCACATCGAAGTCCAAGCCGTCCTGTCCGCTGTTGTCGTTCGTGGAGCCATTCTGCAGTGTGATCGTCGCGTCCGTGTTCGCTCCCGTCAGCGTCATGTGAATACCGTCAGCACCGCTGTTGTCGAGTGGCGTGTTGTCGAGGACCAGCGTGGCCGTCGAATTGCCCGCGAAGTTCGCGTTCAACGCGTTCTGCAAGTTGTTGGTGAAGTTCCCGTTCGTCACGAGCCCGTCAAACGTACTGCCGTTGACAATGTCCAAAAACATCCCGTGACGCTGCGTTCCGAGCGGTGGCAAGAGCGTGTTGTTCGCGGGAGTGTCGGCCATACGGAAGGTGATGTTCGACAGGTCGGATTCGATGTGAACTCCATCCGATCCGGCGATCAACCGCCCACTGTCGGCCAGCGTTCCACCCAGAATCGCAACCACAGCGGTGCTG
>JAYTXB010000944.1:0-1804 GCA_043743205.1 Schlesneria sp. | reverse complement strand
CCATTTGCCGTTCACTTCCACGGGCACAGTCGCGAGTAATTCACCATCGGGTTTGTCGAGACGGATTTCGATCGAACCGCCTGCTCCCGCTGAGGCGACTTTCAGCGTGATCCGCTTCACTCGATCCAGCGTGATGTGGTTGATGCGGACGTGGTGTCCGTGATTGATCGCCCCCACGAACTTCCCGCCGCTGGCCGATCCCGAACCGAGCACCTGCGAGCCTTGAATTTCATCGGCGTTCTCGGCCTCAATCAGGCGTTGGCGGAGATACAGCGTGGCGGAGACGCTGAGCGGCGGGATGTCACCGGCACCGCGATCAACGTAGTTGGCTTCCAATCGGTAATAGCCCGGCTTCGAGGTTTCCTCTTTCGTGACGGGGACTTCGCCGACAAAACCGGAGAAGACTCGCACCAGTCCTGCCGGTTCTAAGCTGTAGACCCAGCCAACCATCTCGCGTACTTCTTCAGGCGTATGTTGCGAATGCGGGATCATCGGAATCTTGCCCCATGCTCCGGTGGAACCCTTCAAGACGCGTTGCACTGAGGTATCAAAGGCGTCCGGTTTGCCTCGGTACTTCGTCGCGATCTCCAAGAGTGGCGGGCCGACTCGCTGCTGATCGACGGCGTGACAGTTGAAGCAGTCACTGCGTTTCATCAGACGCATCCCGGCTGGTCCCGTGTCGTTGGTAGTGGCAATCGCAGACGGGATCGCTCCGATTGAGAAGGCCGCATTCAGCGAGGCTCTCTTCGACGAATTGCCATCGATCTCCTTCAAGCCTTGCGCGTCTGCGGCGTCATCGTCGTTGGTCCCGTCCTCAGCGTCGTTCACGTGCAGTTCGTAGCGAATGGGCTGTTCGGGGTCGAAGAAGTCGCCGACCTCGGGCTTGATGAAACGAATCTGTGGCCGCTCATTCCCCACGAGGACCGGCACCGAAGCGATGCCTTGTGCGCCCTGCGCATCGGTGACAACCAACTCGACGTTGAAGACGCCCGGTTGATCGAAGGTGATCGTCGGATTCGGTTCGGTGGAAACGATCGTGGGCGGCACGGTGGAGACCGCCGGATGAGTCTCAGAGGAAGAAGCGTTCGCGTCGCCAGTCCTCACGCCGTCACTTCCCTCGGGCAAATTCGGAACGACCTGTGGCGGAATGACCACCGCCCGATGGACGCGCCATTCGTACTTCAAGACGCTCCCCGTGTCCTTGTCGAACGTCCCCTTGCTCGAAAGCGTTACGGCGAGCGGTTGTTTGCCGATGTTGTTCTCGGCCGCAGCGACTGCTTGAGGCGCTCGGTTTCCGGTCACGTAGTCGATGCGGGTCAGACGCGAGTCCTTGTTGACGCCCCAAGTCTCGCCGTACTCCATGACGTAGAGTGAACCTTCGGGGCCGAACGTCAGGTCGATTGGCCGGACAAACTTTTGCTCGGGCATGAACGGTTCGATCTGTTTCACGTGGAAGTCCTCATCGAGGTGAACGAGTTTGATCCAGTGCCGACTCCATTCATAGATGATCAGCACGCGATCGAGTGCGGCTGGGAACTTGGTCTCCGACCTCAGTTCGTTCGAGAAGTGATAGACCGGTCCTGCGCAGGCCGTTCGTCCGCCGCTGGCCAACTCGGGGAACTCTTTCGAGGCGGCCGACGGATACCAGATCAACGCCGGTTGCGCGGGAGGCAACAACTTCTGGCCGGTGTTGTTGGGGGACTCATTGATCGGCGCATGCACGTCGAACTGCGTGCCGACCTTTCCTGTTTCAAAGTCATAGTCGAAGTACGCCTGATTGTTGCCGACGAAATAGGGCCAACCG
>JAYTXB010000943.1:0-1800 GCA_043743205.1 Schlesneria sp. | reverse complement strand
TGGCTACTTGGAAATGTTGCCCGAGTTCTCCGGCACGATCGCGGTGGGCTTGTACTCGGTCATGATGCTCGCGTTGTTGTGTGTCTCTGTCGGTTGGTGTACGCGCACGTCGCTGATCATTGCGAACGTCCTCTTCACCTATTTTTGCCTGTTAGACTGCATCAGCACGATGACCAAGTACACGGTCATCGCGACTCACATGCTGTTCCTGCTGACTCTGTCGGAATGCGGCGGTTTGTGGTCAGTCGATGCTTGGTTGGCCGGGCGAAAGCGATCGTATTGGCCGAGCGAACCGACACTGGTGCGAACTCGCTTTCCCGCTTGGCCGCGCCGCTTGATGCAGTTACATATCGGCAGCGTCTACTTCGGTGCTGCGATCACCAAGATGCACACGCCGACGTTCTTCACCGGCGATCAGTTGCAGTACTGGATGCAAACGCACCTCAACTTCCAGCATCCGCTGGGTGAGTTGCTCAGCCTCTACCCGATCCTGCTGGTGGCGATGGCGTACGTTTCCATTGTCTGGGAGGTGACGTTCGTCTTTCTGTCGTGGAAGAGTTCGTGGCGGATGTTCGTGCTGCCGATGGGAATTCTGTTTCACATCATGACGATGTTGACGCTGGGCCTGTTGATGTTCCCGATGGTCTGCTTCATGGCGTACCTCGCCTTTATCGACGAAGGCGATATGCAATCGTGTTCGGCATGGTGTCGCCGCCAGTTGCGGGGTCTCGCGTGGACGAGGCCACTGCTGCAACGTGTCCTCGCGCTGCGAGAGCGGCTGGGAGATCCCATCGGCTGGCAAACGTCCTCACGCGCGGCCTTCGTGTTCGCACTGGCCTTGTTCGCCGTCGCAAACATCGAGTTGGAGCACTGGCGCGATCCGTTTGGGTTGCGACGGCCGGAGGGAATACACGCGCTGACTGTGGCCGATCCCGAACTTGTTAGACAGATGCTCGCTCCGACCGAAGCCCTGCGTGAGTCGGACATGTTCTTTGCTGTCGATACCGGAACGCTCCTCGTCGGCGATCAACTGGCAGACCGCAGACGCGAGTTTCGGCAGGGTGAAACTCTGATCGCGCAATGCAATCTCATTCCTCCCCACGACGACCTCTATATCGGCTGTCAGATTCAGGATTCGGAGCATCGAATCCTGAATCGCTTGGAAGCGGTCGCCACACGCGAGATGTTCCGCTCCAACTTCACTTGCCCGATCACCGACGTGATGCCGCCCGGCGATTACACGCTGGTCATCACGACCGGCGGGCGGCCGGTGATGCAGAAGTTCATTACGGTCTTGCCGCGTCACGGTTCCGCGTCAGCCAACTGAATAGTCGAGCCAGACACATCCGCCCGTGCCGGGAATTAATCATCATGTGGTTCACTGAAAATGCTTGGCCGCCGATGTTCATGGCGGGACTGGGCGGATTGATTTTTCTGGCGGTCTGGAACTCGAATCGGCGCGGTCGGTACCTCACTGCGGCTGTCGTCTGTCTGCTCGCGTGCGTCGGATTTCACTTCCTCGAACGAGCCATCGTCACGGAAGGTGAGAAGTTGCAACAGATCGTCGTCACGCTGTGTGACGATTTTCAGCATAAGCGGCAGGCAACCCTCAGCCACATTTCCAACGCGGCGCCGCAGTTGAAGCTGATGTTGTTGGGGGCAATGTCGCTGGTCGAGATCGTGGACAGTCCACGACTGACTGACTTCCACACCACGATCACCAATCAGAACTCGCGCGGCCGCGTCCACTTTCGAGCCAACGCGACACTCAACGTGACGGGGCACGGGAATGTCGGCCAT